>JBDTMO010000135.1:0-10346 GCA_039934235.1 bacterium
TTACAAGTACCTCTTGCGCACAGGCCTCGCCGATTACCGCGCCGCACCAGGCAATCGCGGCGTGCTCGTCCAGCAATGGACGGAAGACGACGTGAGTCATTTCCTCCTCACCACGCTTTGGGATTCCATCGACGCGATCAAGCAGTTCGCGGGCGAGGACTACACGAAGGCGCGCTACTATCCTGAGGACGATGACTACCTCCTCGAGCGCGAGCCGTTCGTGACGCACACCACGGTACTGATGGCCGCGTTTTAGCCAGGACGGTGCAAACCGCTAAAGACACCATCGTTGAATGCGGTGCGGTGAAGCGTTCAAACGGCCTCAACGCGGATTTTCGGATCGACGCGGATCCTCGGCTACGGCTCCATTGCCCGCACGGTGGCTTGCGCAATACGAAGGTTCGCCTGCCGAGATCCTCGGTTGTTATTCGCACCACGGGATTCGATAGCGTCGCACCCCACGCCTCTCTGACTTGCGAGGAGCAATCCGCGTGCATCCGCCAAATCCGCGTGAATCCGCGTTGGGGTTGTTCATGCCTCTTAGCGCCGCCACGACGGGTGTCTGGTGACACTCGAGCTACGAGTCGCGCGCTAGTTCCTCGCCTGCGCCGTCAGCGCCGCCCGCAGGCGACCGTCGCTGTCGAGTCGCGCCAGCGCCGTCGTCGACTCCTTTACCGCGTCACGCAATTGCGGGGACTCGGAATTACGCCAGGCTCCGGCAACGAACGCATATGCGTCCACGGCCTGTTCTCGCTCGCCGAGCCGTTCAGCGATTCGCCCGCGCTCGAGTTCGCGGGCGACGTACAACAGGTCAACCGAAGGAGTCATTCGGCTCAACATGGCGAGCCCACGCTTGGGGTCCCTCCGCGCGATCAGGCGCGCACGGATGAACTGGTCAATCGGCAACACCACGATTGAATCGGACAACGCGTCGAACAGCGTGGTCGCTGTCGCGGTATCGCCCGCCGCAAGCGCCGAGTACGCGTGCGCCGACGCCGAAAAGTAGCCGAGGACAACGCGCACTCGCATGGAGGTGTCGGTCTTTGCGCGGCTCGCCGCACCAACCGTCAATTTGTTCAGCATCGCCGTGTCGCGGCCGGCAGCAAGCGCGGGAAGCGCAAAGAACGACGCGTCGTCCTGTCGCTTGACCCACGGCCCTAACGTCTTGGCGGCACTGTCGCCAGGCACGAGTCCGAGCACTGCGATCTCCGCCGCCGTATACGACGGATTCTCTGTCGCGAGCCGCCACGCCTCTGCGATGTGTCCGCGAAACGCCAAACCGTCAGCGAGCCGACCGCGAAATTGCTGCACGCCTCCCGCGGGGACGCGCTTTTCTCCCGCGCGCAAGATGGCCAGCGCAACTTCGCCGCTGTCTGTCAACCGGCGAATTGCACCAAACGTATTCCCGGCGAGGTTGGGATTCACCGTGTCGAGCACAGCGCGCAGTCCGTCGCCGCGCAGCTTGCCGCTACTCATCTGTACAGCGAGTGCAATGGAGCTGCGGACGGGGCTCGCCGGACTGTGTGCCAGATACGCATCCGCATACCGCTGCCCGACGTCGGCACCATGCCGGTACGCCAACTCGATCGCATGGATGTACGCTGGCGCGAAATCGGAATCGGCCCGAATTGCGTGGTCGAAATAGCCCAGCGCCTGACGCTCCGTCAGGTTCTTGTCGTGGTGAAAGCGCATGTCGCCTAGCAGGTACCACGCAGGTGCGTCGTCGGGATAGCGGTCTGTTACCGCACCTGCCGCTTCGAACGCCTTGTTCATCTCTGCTGCGCGATCGGGACCTTTCTTGTTCCACATCGCATAGTGATGAATCGCGGCGAGCGTCAGCGAGTCATGTGGCGAGAGCCCAGGGCGAATTTGCTTGCCGCCCTTCTCGTACGCGATCCACTGTCTCGCGTTGTCTTCACCGGTCCAACCGTACGCCTCGCCGAGCATCGCATACGCGATGCCGAAGGTGGAATCGATCGAGACGGCATCGCGGAGTGCCGCCGCGGTGGAATCCCATTGCGCGCGTCGAAAGAACTGTGCGCCGTGAAGGAACGCGCGAATGGCCGGAAGTGAATTCGATCCCAGCGATGCAAGCTGCGCCGCACCGATGGTGCGCATGCGGCCAATGGCAATGAGCGAACGAAGACTCAGCGAGTCGGTCAGACGATCCATGCGCGCGATGGAGTCGCTCGCCGCAACCTCCACCGGCTGGCCGTCGCGCTCCGCATCGACAATCCACAACTTGGCGTTCACGAGATCGCGACCAGACGACTGCAGTTGCCCGTACATCACGAGCTGTGCGCCAACTCGCTTCCCGAAGGCAACTGCCGCGGCTCGATCGGCATGCCCCTCCCATCGCTTGATCGTGGCGCCAGGACTCAGCGCTCGAATGGGACCGGCGCCGTCGAGGTTTCGCGACAGCACATCGACGATGCCTTCCTTCCACAACGCGAGACTGGGATCCAGTACCTCGAACGGAGCCACTGCGAGATTGAGCGCACCCGTCTGTGCCGGCGCCGTGCGCATGCTTCGATACACGGGCACCGCAATCGCGGCGATCAGCGCAGCGGCAGCCGCGACGATCCATGTCGTGCGGCGCGATCCCGATGCGGGCGACGCGGTGACCACGTCGTGCGAACCCGTTGTCTCCAACGACGCCGCCAACTCGGTCGCCGACTGCGGGCGCCTTGACGGCTCCTTCTCGAGACAGCGCATCACCAGCGCAGCAAGACCAGGTGGAATTCCCTTTCGCAACGCACTCACTGGCGTTGGCAGTTCCATCACCTGCGCCGCGAGCATTTGTTGCGGCGACTTGTTGGCAAATGGCGACTGCCCCGTGAGCATCTCATACGCGACGCAACCGAGCGAATAGATGTCCGCGCGGTGGTCCGTGTCGGGGTCGCCGGCCACTTGCTCCGGCGCCATGTACGCGGGTGTGCCCAGCGACATGCCGAGCGAGGTGAGCGCCTCGTGCGGCGCCTGTTGTCGTGCCGACGACAGCGCCTTCGCGATACCAAAGTCCGCGACCGTCGCTGCGCCGCCGGACAGAAGGATATTGTCGGGCTTGATGTCGCGATGCACCACGCCGTCTGCATGCGCGTAGCCCAATGCCTTGGCGACGTCGGCGAGAATGCTCACCGTTTCCGAAATGCCCATTGGCCCGGCCGCGATCCGCTCGCGCAACGAATCGCCCTTGACGAACGGCATGACGTAATACGGGAGCCCGGCGACCTCTCCGGCAGTCAGCACGGGAACGATGTGCGGATGCTGCAGCCGCGCCGAGAGCAGCACCTCACGATTGAACCGGTCTGCATTGACGCCGGCAGCGAGCTCGGGATGCAGCACCTTGATCACCACGGTGCGTTGCAGCGCCTTGTCCTCGGCGAGAAAGACGCGAGACATGCCGCCCCCGCCGAGTTCACGGATAATCGTGTAGCTCGCTTCGAGGGCAGCTTGGAGTTGTGCAGCGAGGTCGATTTCCAGATGGTCCTCTGGGCGCAAAATGACGATGACGTTCGGCGCCCGAAGATAGGATCGCGCGCCGCCCCGCGACAGGCTCGGTGACCCTCTGCTCTGGCGGTCACACCAAGGAACCCACATGTTCACGCGATGCGCTCATGACTGGTGTGCGCACGCCCCTCCTACGCTCGCCAATCACCATGAGATCCAAGCGGCTCACGGTCGGACGCAACACGGTGCTGCGCGTGCTTGGCTCCTTCGTGCTTGCGATCCTGTCGTCATGCGATGGGTGCGCGAAGTCCGCAGACTCGCTCGCGACTGGCGAGGAGTTTGTCGTGTTGCCACGAATCGTTCACGTGCAGGCGCCGGGGCCAACCGCGACGAGCTCGCTTCGTCTCGAAGTGGTTTCGCGCGGCGTCGTTGGCAATCCAACAGATCCATCGCCCCTAATTTGGACCGCGTCAAAGCCAGGGGTCACGTTTGTTTCCTCTGGCGCCAGCACCGTAATGACGTTCCCGGCGCTCCCAGCCGGCGATTGGTTCAGCGTCACGGCTCGCAACGGCGCTCGAGCGGCGACGTCGCTCATCACCGTCGATCTCGCGAGCAGTCAGCCATGGGACGAAGTGCGCGACGACGTCGCCAACGGTGAGAACCCGTCTGCCGCGCTTCTCACCGGCACCCTTGGCGGCGGCTGCGCGTATGATCGTGTCGAGGCCTTCAGTGGCGCCGGCGGCATCGGGCAACTAACGTCGGCTGCGCCATGCGCCCGCACCGATGTCGCCATCTTCTCCGTGACCGGCAGGCCGCTCATCACGCGACCGTACGCGTGGACGACCGTGCAGGACATCATTGACGCCACGGGAAACGGCGGACCAATCGGGATCCCGATACAACTCGTGATTGGAGTTCCGGTGGCGGATGCGAATAACGCGGTAGCGGACGAAGCGAATTTTCTGCTGACCACGAGTGACACGTATCGCAACATGCGGACGGGAATCGACCTGCCCCCGAGCTTACAGACGACCATCCGTCAGGAGTTGCCGGCCAGCTTTACCCAATGCGCTGACATTCCGACGCTTCCCGCTGCGGTCGCGCCAAACCCAACGAAGCTCAACATCTATCATATTGCCGTCGCGAATGACGGCGCTGGCACGCGCGTGCGCGGTTACTTTTGCGCGCCGAATGTCATCCTCATCGGGCACGGGTGGGCGCTGCAAACCACCTTGGGACACGAACTCGGGCATGCACTCGGGCTCATCGCGCCGAGCTGGGGCCACACCGACAATGTGGCGGGTTTCATTCGCGACAACGTGATGTCGACCGACGCCGCATCCGGTCAGGACGCACGGTTCCGGTTGTCGCTCGGCCAGCTGTATCGAATGCACATCGATGGCAGGTCGTGGCTGCGGCGCAACCCCGACCTCACCGACGGCGCGTTTACGTGCGGCTGCGATCCATACGCTCGCCTCGTGTGCCCTGCACTACCGACAGACCTGCGTCCGATCATTGGAACAGTGCCGGCGCCTGGAGGATCTTGCATGTGAGCAGTCCAAGACGGGGAGTCGTGATTCTGGCCGGGGCATTCGTGACGGCATGTATGCCGGCGGCGACACCGCAGACGAGCGCGACAATCGAACGATATCTCACCTGCGAGGAATGCGTGAATGGTGAGCTCGCCGCAGTGACCGCGCTTGGGCAAGCGGCCGTGCCCGCGCTCACAGCGGCGCTGAAAGGGCCATCAGCGCAATCACTCGCCAACATCACCAAGTCGAGTGTCGATGCGTTTTCGCGCGCGAGCGCGCAGTCGAATCGATACTCGCAGGCCGATCGTGCACTAAGGCCGATGGCGGATTCAGCGACCTTCGTATCGCGGAACGTCGAGAGTTTTCGCGGCTTGTACCAGGCTCGCGCTGCCCATGCGCTGGCCGTCATCGATCCCGCTGGTTCAAAAGCGATCTTCCTTGCCAAGCTGAGTGAAGACTCACTCGCCAATCCGAGATTTTTTCGCGCGGACATTCGCGCGATGGTGGACTCGATGGCTCGCACTCCTCCATGAACACGGACGAGTCATTCGCTGCACTGCAGGGTGTTCTCGCCGGCGACTACACGATCGAGAAAGAGATTGGTCGCGGCGGGATGGGAGTCGTGTATCGCGCGCACGACAATCGGTACGAACGCACCGTCGCCATCAAGGTGCTCCGCGAGGAGATTGGGTCTGGCATCAGTGCTGCCCGCTTCAATCGCGAAATACGCATCGAGGCGCGTCTCCAGCATCCGAACATCGTGCCCGTTCACGAGTGGGGCGAGCGCGATGGACTCGTCTTTTGCGTCATGCCGCTGGTGGAGGGCGAGTCGCTTCGCGCGCGACTCGATCGTGAAAAGCAACTCGGCATCAATGACGCGATACGCATCGCGCGTGAAGTTGCGAGTGCGCTGGCCTACGCGCATCAGCAGGGCGTCGTTCACCGCGATGTGAAGCCGGAGAATATCCTGCTGTCGTCCGGCCACGCCATGATCACGGACTTCGGCGTCGCGCGCGTGCTCGGCTCGGTCACGGGCGAGGCCGTCACCGAAACTGGTTTCGCTGTTGGCACCGTCTCGTACATGAGTCCCGAGCAGGCGGCCGGCGACTCCGGAGTCGACGCGCGCAGCGACATCTATGCGCTTGGTTGCGTGCTCTACGAAATGCTTGGCGGAAGTCCTCCATTCGGAATTGCGACGCCTCGCATCATCATCGCGCGCCACATGAACGAGCGTCCGCCGCGCCTGGAGGCGACTCGCCCATCTGTGCCGCCGTACGTCCTCGCGGCGCTCGATCGTGCGCTCGAGAAAGTACCGGCGGACCGATTCGCGACTGCCAGCGAGTTCGCCGCTGCGCTCGAAGTTTCTGGGGCAACTCCTGCTGGCGTCATGGCCGCAGTGGCGTCGCGTCGTCGTTCGGTAACGTGGGCCGTGCTCCTCGCGGTTCCGCTTCTTGTCGCGGGTGGGTTCTACTGGTCCCGGCGCGGCCCTCCGCTGGACGCAAATCGCGTGGTCGTCTTTCCGCTCACCTACTCGGCGGATAGTGCAAACGGTGCCGCCTCTGGTTGGGACGTGGCCATCGCGATCAGCGCGTCGCTCGAGCATGCGGAGCCGTTGCGCGTGATCGATGGGTACACGCATTTGCCGGCTGATGTGCGCAAGGATATTCGGCTGCTTACCGATGCTGCGGCGCGGAGTCTCAGTCGCGAACGCGCTGCGCGATACTACGTCGATGGGGCGATTACGCGCCGCAATGACAGCGCGACCGTTGTCCTGAGGTTGCACGACGCGCTCGGCGATTCGCTGCTGGCGCAGGAGAGCTCGTCGGGCGCGGCGGCGACGCCGGCGGCGACACTTGGCTTGCGAGCCGTTGCTCGTCTGCTGCCTCGCCTTCTCGATCCAACGCGTCGCGTGGAGGGATTCGATCTCGAATCGCGCGCGCCGAGTGCTGTGGCGTTGTGGATCCAGGGTGAGCGCGAGTATCGGCAGTCGCATTTCGCACCGGCGCTCGAGCTGTTTCGTCGGGCTATTCGGGAGGACAGCGCGTTGGCGATTGCTGCCGTGCGTGGCGCGCAGGCGGCGAGTTGGGAATCGCGTCTCGAAGAGGCGGAAGTCCTCGCAGAACTTGCGGTCTCGCGTAAGAGCACGTTGTCGCGCCGGCAGGCGCTTTTCGCGGATGGCTTGTGGTACTACTTGCGCGGCGACGCAGATTCAGCGCGCGCGTCGTTTGAGCGCGAGCTCGCGATCGATGCAGATGGTGTCGAGCCCGCGATGGCATTGGCGGAGGTCTATCAGCATCTGTTGAGCGGTCCGTCGTCGCCTCCTGATTCAGCGGTGGAGCACTGGTTGAACGAGGCGGTGCGGCGGGATTCGTCATTCACACCGCCGTTGCTGCACCTGGCGGAGATCACGTTGCGGCGCGGTGACCTCAAGCGCGCCGATGCCTTGATCACGACGCTGAGCTCGCGTGGCGCTGAATCGTTCCATATTCGGCACCTTCAGCTCATGCATACGTGCGTGCGGGGCGCGGACGCGAAGTGGGTGATGGCGGCTAATGTCGACCCCGAGACGGCGCTCACCGCCGCGACCGAGTTGCTCGCACACTTCGCACAACCGCGATGTGCGGAAGCAGGATTGCGAGCGGTACTACAGTCCCAGAACGCAACGCCAGGCGTCCGGTGGTCCGCGCTGCTGCGCTTGCAGGGACTGCTCGTCGCAACGCGTCGTGACATTGAGCTGCGTGCCCTGCTCGACTCGGCCGTCGCTGCTGGAACGTCCCAGGCGCGAGCGCTCTATATCATCGATGCGGTAGCCGGAGTCGATCGCTCACTCATGCGGCCAAAGGCGGAGGAGGCAGCGACGTTCGCGCAGCAAGCCTACGGTCCCGCTTACGAACGCGCGAGTCCGCAAACGCGATGGGTGCTCGGAAATTGGCACGCTTTGGAGCGCGACACGACACGGCTTGCAGCGATGCGCCGAGTGAGCGACTCCGTTGGAGCAACGGGTGGGCGTCGTGAGCAGCTTTTTGCGGGCGCGATGCGGGCGCACGTCCTGCTTGCAAGCGGTGACACGACTCGGGCAATTGCTGCATTGCGGGCGCTGGTTCCAACCGCGCGACGTGATTCCCTCACCTATGAATTGTTCGAACCACTCGCGTTGGAGCGAACAACGCTCGCGCTCTTGCAGTTTTCGCGAGGCTCCTATGCTGACGCACTCGCGACCGCGTCGTTGCTGGAACACTCACAACCTGCGATCTACCTGGCCTTTCTGCCACTGAGCCTCGACTTACGCGCGCGTGCAGCAGACAAACTGGACAGGCGATCTGAAGCGGAGCAGTATAGAGCTCGGCTGCGAGCGCTCCAGACGCTGAACGTGGCGCGACGCTGATGTTTTTCCCAAAGGAGGACGAGCGATGAAACGATCGACGATGGTTGTTGTCGCCATGGCTTTGGCGACGGCGGGCTGCGGCGGCGTGACGAAAGCGGAGTACGACGCGCTCGAGAAGCGAGTCACGACGGTCGAAACGGATCAGAAGGCCACGAGAGACAAGCTGCAAGCCTTGCTCCTGTGGGTGAATCACAAGGAGGCGCCGAATGTCGGCCTGTACGATTGGGTGGGCGCAGTGCACAACAAGCTCTGGCCCGCGAACGGACCTGGCGATCCGATCAGGCCTTCGGCGCCGCCGCCGCCATTCTGAGCCACCCGAGATGATAGAAAGAGGGCGAAGCGCATCCGTGCTTCGCCCTCGCTCGTTCGTCCCGCGCACACGATCAAAGCGCTTAGCGCAATCGCGACGTCATCAGACGCAAACCCACTCCGTCCTCAAACCAGTCGGCGACGCAACCCTCCTCGGCAAACTCCAACTCGCTTAACGCTGACGCCATGTCGGCGAAAGCGGGATCGTCCGGTACTTCCGCTATGAGGAGCCGAACGCCGTCGGCGGATAGATCTTCGGCGAGCGTCTTTGTGAGGTAGACAGCCGCGCGCGTATCGCGAGCCGCGAGCACGTGAATTTTCGTCGTGCCTGCCGCACCAGCCACGATGCCGTAAACCACCAGTGCGCACAGCGCGCCCGTCTCCGGATCTACGGCAACGGCTCCCACATCCTCCTCACCACCGCGCAGCGCGCTGTCGAACTGCTCGAGCAACCGGAACTCGAAGCGGGTCCCTCCAAACTGATCGACGATGAGCGCACGCGCCGCCTCCGCATTCGTCGGCAACAATGCGCGTACTACCGACCCGCTCATGAGAACGAGATCAGAAGTGGATCGTCCGCCCAAGCACCGCGAGCGCGGCTTCCTTCGTCGCCTCGGACAGCGTCGGATGCGCGTGCACCGTGATCCCGATGTCTTCCGACGAACCACGATACTCGAACGCCAACACCACCTCGGCAATGAGCTCCGACACGTTCGGCCCCACGAGATGTGCGCCGAGTAGCTCGTCCGTCGTCGCGTCGGCAATGAACTTCACGAAGCCCGACGCATCGCCCGCCGTGCGCGCTCGGCCGTTGGCCGAGAAGGGAAACTTGCCCGTCTTGTACGCGCGGCCGGAGGCTTTCACCTCATGTTCGGCCAGCCCGACCGACGCGATTTCCGGCCAGGTGTAAACGACGGAAGGAATCGAGCGATAGTGCATGTGCACCGGCTGTCCCGCGATCACCTCTGCTGCAATCACGCCTTCTTCCTCGGCCTTGTGCGCGAGCAGCTTGCCGCCAACGCAATCGCCGATGGCGTACACGTTCGGCAGGTTCGTTCGCATCTGGTCGTCCACGAGCACTTCGCCGCGATTGCCGACGTTTAGCCCAAGCGCCGCAGCGTCGACCCCGCTGAGTGAGGGCTTGCGTCCAACCGAGAGCAGCACGTAGTCGGCCTCGATGGTCTCCGTCACGCCGGCCTTCTCGACGTCGACGAACATCGTGTCGCCCTCGCGACGCGCACCAGTCACCTTGGAGCCGGTGCGCAGTACGAGTCCCTGCTTCTTGAAGACCTTCTCGGCTTCCTTGATGACGTCGTCGTCCATGCCGGGCAGGATGGTGGGCATGAATTCGACGACGGTGACTTGTGCGCCGAGTCGGCGCCAGACGCTGCCGAGTTCGAGGCCGATGACTCCGCCGCCGATGACGATGAGGTGCTTGGGGACCTCTGGAATCTTCAGTGCGCCGATGTTCGAGAGGACGCGCTCTTCGTCGAACTTGAGGAACGGGAGTTCGATTGGTACGGAGCCCGTTGCGATGATGACGGATTTGGCTTGATAGGACGTTATTGTGTTCTCGGGGGGGGCCCCCCGCACCTCCACCACATTGCCCGCCCGGAGCGTCCCGAATCCCTTCGCCCACGTGATCTTGTTCTTCCGAAAAAGAAACTCGA
>JBDTMO010000136.1:0-10298 GCA_039934235.1 bacterium
CGTGCCTGATCGCGCGGTCCCAATCCTCGGGCGTGTAGTTCGCACCGACTCCGCCGCGGGTGAGATTCGGTGCGGCCATGCTCACGAGCACGGGCGGCGTGCCGAACTTCTGACCCGCGAGCTGTGGCCCGTGACATCCGGCGCACGGCGCGATGGCGTCCACGATGTGCTGGCCGCGTGCGACGGACGACGAATCCGTCGCTCCGGCCCGCGTGCCGACGGCGACGGCGTCACCGCCTCCCGCGAGCATGCCGCCGCGGACGAATGCGGCCGAGGCAGCGAGCACGATGACCAGCAACAGGATTCCAATCGCGCGACCGGCGATGACGAGCACTCTTCTCATTCGGCGACTCCGAGTTAACTTTACACGTGTAAAGTTTCACCCTCAGCCCTCGCAAGTCAATGGCTGCAGCAACGCGTGCGCGATCGGCTACGACAAAGTCCGCATTGTTCGACGCCGGCATCATCCTGCTCAGGGAACGGGGGTTCGACGCCGTCTCGCTCGCGGCCGTCGCGGAAGCCGCGGGTGTGACGCGCCAGGCGGTCTATCTCCACTTCGGGTCGCGCGCTGGTTACCTCATGTCCCTCGTGGAGCACGTCAACGCACGCGAGGGAATTCCCGAAGGGGTCGCCCGCGCGCTCGGCCAACCAACCGCGGAGAAGGCCCTTCGTGCCATCGTTCGGTTGCGGGCGACCACTGCCCCGCGCCTCAGTCCCCTCATCGCCGCCATCAACGCCGCGGCGTCGGGCGACGCGGACGCGGCGGGCCTCTGGCGCGAGCGACAGATCGTTCGGCTGCGACCCATGCTCGCCATCGCCCAGCGCTTCCGCGACGAGAAGCGTCTCGTGCCCGGACTCACCGTGAAGGACGCAGCCAACCTCCTGTGGAGCATGCTGTCCTTCGAAAGCTGGCATTACCTGGTCGCGACCGGTGGCTGGTCAAAGGAGAAGTACATTCGCGTCACGTACGCTGCCGCCATGCGGGCGCTGACGCGCTGACCGCCTTTCCGCGTACCAGCACTGGGGTAATGAGCATGGAAATCAAGTAAGTAGTTCACTTAGAATTCAAATCCATGCCGACGAGAGAATCATGTCCAGCCACCTCACTGAACACATGTCCGACGACTCGTTACGCGCGTGCGAAAGCGCGCTTCGCCAGGCGCAACTCACGAGCGACGTCTCAGCGCTCGACCGCCTGATCGATGACGAACTTGTCTTTACAGGTCCGGACGGCGCCATCTACGGAAAGCAGGACGACCTGAACGCGCACCGAAACGGCATGATACGTATCACGCGCCTCGAGCCGAGCGACGAGCGTATTCAGCGATTCGGAAGCATCGCCGTAATCAGTGTAAGAATGGAGATGGCTGGTTCATTCCAGGGAGCGCCGTTTGAAGGGCCGTGCCGCTACACCCGCGTTTGGTGCGAGCGGCCTGACGGATGGCGCATCGTGGCCGGGCACGTAAGCGCGGTGCTCGCATAACCAGTCAGCGCACAAGCGACAGCAAGAACAGGTGCAGGGGTGAATTCAACCGGTGGAAGCGACGCGATCGCGATATGTCATCCCGCATGAGCGGAGCGAATGGTCCTTCGCTGCGCTCAGGAGGACATACGCACGCGTCGTTCCAGAAATCGCTCCTCACTTGGATTGCGAGCGAGTGCAAGAGCTGTCGTAAAGTGTGCGCGCGCCGCATCCGTATTGCCGCGACGAAACTCCAGCTCGCCGAGCGCCGCCGCGTAAAACGGATACCGGTCGAAGCGATCGCGATCCTGAATCGCAATGAGCTCGCCAATACCACGCGCTGGGCCATCGCGTTGCGCAATCGCAATCGCGCGATTGAGTGCCACCACCGGCGACGGTTCGAGTTCCATCAACCTGTCATAGAGCAGCACGATCTCGTTCCAGTCCGTCGCGTCAGCGCTACTCGCGCTCGCATGCAAGGCGGCGATCGCCGCTTCGATATGATACGCCGTCAACTCCGTGCCTGTGGCTGAGCGTTCGAGATGCGTTAGCCCGTCCGCGATGAGTCGCGCGTCCCAACGCGAACGGTCCTGATCATCCAGCGAGCACAGATCGCCTGCTGCGTCGATTCGCGCCGGAAGCCGCGACGCGTGTAAACTCATCAGGGCGGCAAGCGCGTACGTCGCCGGCGTGGCGGTGGGCTCGTGTGCCATCAACAGTTGCGCGAGCCGCATGGCCTCTCCGCAGAGTTCCGCGCGCACCGCGGTCTCGCCAGACGCGCCGTGGTATCCCTCACTGAAGAGCAGGTAGAGCGCATGCTGGACGACTGACAGTCGCGGCGCAAACTCATCATGCGCGAGATCGAACAGCCGCTTGGAGCCAGCGAGCACCTTCTTTCCGCGCGAGATCCGCTTCTCGATTGCAGCGCGGCCTGTCAGGAACGCACTCGCGATCTCACTCGCACCAAAACCGCACAGGATGTTGAGAATCAGCGCGACCTGAGCCTCCTCCGGCAATCGAGGATGGCAACACGAGAACATCATTCGCAATTGTTCGTCACGGATGGTGCGCTCGACGAACGCGTCGTCGACAGCAGACGCGATGGCTCCGTCCGCATCGAGTTGACGACCCACTTCAGGTGCAAGGCTTAGCGCGGTCCGTTCTCGCCGCATGACGTCGACCGCGCGGTGCTTGGCCGTTGCCATGAGCCATGCGGACGGATTCTCGGGCACGCCCCGCACCTTCCACACCTCCAGCGCGCGACAAAAGGCGTCCTGCACGACGTCTTCTGCCAGCGCGAGATTATGCACGCCGAAGATGCGCGTGAGCGCCGCGACCATGCGGCCCGATTCCCGGCGAAAGAGATGCTCGTTCGGATCCACTTGGTGTGCGCCGCTAAACCGTCACGCGGCGCGCTCGCACCACAGCACCACACGTCCGTTATTGAATTGCCGCGTACGCGTGGGCTGCAGATTCAACGTGTCCTTGATGCCATCGAACATCGTTCGTCCCTTGCCGAGTGCGACGGGATAGACAACGAACTGGTATGTGTCGATCAGGCCTTCCTGCGTCAACTGTGCGACAATGCTGCCGCTGCCCATGAGCGTAATGCCGGGCCCGGATTCGCTCTTCAGCGCACGCACTGCATCCGCGATGCCGTCCTTCACCAACGTCGTGTTGTTCCATGACACCGACTTCAGTGTTCTCGAGAACACGACTTTGGGCATGCTGTTCATTCCCTTCGCGACTTCGGGCATTGCCTGCATCGCTTGAGGCGTTGGCCAGTAGCTCTCCATCATCTCATACGTCTTTCTGCCGAACAACAGCGTCCCTCCATTTCCGGCATTCCCTGACACGAACGCTTTCCATTCGGGGTCTTCGCTCCTTCCACTGTGTGCCCAGCTCAGGTCGTCGTTCGCGCCTTTAAAGTAGCCGTCCAGTGTTACCTGGTTGAACATGAGCAGCTTCTGCATGGGGCGTCTCCTTGTGTGCGTCGTCACATCGGTGAGTTCATGACTGGGCGAATTTCCACAGCACCACCGCCAAGCACGATTGGACATCCGCTGGCAAGGGCCACGGCATCGGGCATATCGCGCGCCTCGATCACGATGAAACCGAGCACCAGATCCTTCGCCTCGGCATACGGACCATCGGTGACAGTCTTGTTCTTGCCGCGGACGATCTTGCCCGTGCGTTCGAGCGGCTGTCCTGGGTGCTTGAGGTTGCCATTCGCTTCGAGCTCATGGATCCACGCGCGCCATCGCTCCAGGCTCTTCTGCGCGCGCTCCGGCGTGCCCATGGCCTCTCGGTAGTCCTCGTCAGCACTGCGAAAGAGAAAGACGAACTCGCTCATTCCCATGTCTCCATGTCTTGCGTGGGCTGTGATTACATGATCGACGTCCGAGGGTGTGACCTCCGGACATTTTTCTTTTTCTTAGACGTAACAATCTGTTTGTGCTTCCCACTTTGACGAACGATGACTTTATTTTGGAGTTAGGCAGAACTCGAATGCGGAGGAGTACCGATGACAGACACCGCACAAACCCGGGAAGACGATCTACGCCAGCTGCTCACCGATGCAATCGAAGTGCAACTCGCTGCACTCAAGGCAGGCATCAGTTTCTGGACTGAATGGATCGACCAGACATCTGCATTTGTCCAGTCTGCTACGACAACCTTGGCGTCGATCAACGACTCCTCGCAGCACACGAAGGATTCGATTCTCGAGCTCGTCGACGCAGGACGCGCCAGCCTCCGCGGCTTGACCGAGATTCCGCGTCACACCGCGACCAAGTTCATCGAGGAGTTGGACAAGCTTGCGCAGGAGAGCTCCACCGCCAAGACAACAACGCGGCGCCGCTCCAACGCGACAGGTGGTGCCAAGGCAGCGGGCGGTAGAACTCGCCCGAAGCGGGCGGGCCGCGCAAAAGCCTGACTGACGGAGACCGGTGGCGACAACTGTCACTGACAGCGCTGTTCCCGCCGGCCTCGTCATGGCCGAGGGGTTCGACCATGAGCTTGAACAGCTCAAGGCGTTTCTCTCCGCGTGGGCCTCTGCCAGCAGCAACGAAATCAAGCCGCTGATTCACTGGCAGTTTCTAGGACGGTCAAAATACTTCCGTCCGGTAACTGTGTTTGCGTGTTGGCGCGCCATGAACGACGCGCCAGTCGGCGAGGCTGCGATCCGCGCAGCCGCGGCAGTCGAGATGGTGCACAATGTCTCGCTCATCGTCGACGACATTCTCGATCGCTCGCGCTTTCGGCGCGGCATCCTCACGATGCATTGCCGCTTCGGGCTGCTGCCCGCCCTGATGACGTCGGGCTACATCACCGCCGACTCATTCGAGCTCGTCAAGAACAATCCGTTCAACACCGAACGCATCGCGGAGTTGTTCAAGCGGTTGGCGGCCGCCGAGAACCTGCAGTGGCGTTTACGCCGGCAGCCACTCGGCGTGGAGGATTGGCGCATCATCGCCGGCGAAGACACGGGCAGCATGTTCGAAGCGTGCGCGTGTCTCGGCACCGGAGACGAAAAGCTCCGGCACTTTGGACACCTGCTCGGCATGCTGTACCACGGCTGCGATGACGTTGGTGATGTCAAAGGCGCTGTTGCGTTAGGCGGGGGCGGCGAGGAGGATCTCCGCGATGGAATACTCACGCTGCCTACGGCAATCGCCATCCAGGATCCCGAGACGGCGCTGTTGTTCCGCAATCCCACGCCAGAAGGGCTTCAACTACTCCTTGCCAAGTTGGAAGCGGCGTTGCCGTTGGCCGAACGGTATCTCGATGGTGTGGCCGCGGAGGCAGAGGCAGAGGCGAAGCGTGTCGCGCCGTTTCCAGATGGACTGATCAAGCTCGTGCGGAACACGCGGCGTCTGTCAGCCTGACGCACGCGTGGGCGCGAGGCGCAGGTGCGCCGGCCCCTGCGCGCGAGGGTCGCGCAGGCGAACCGTCTTGCCGAGCCCAACCCATTTTCGCATCACGTCGGCCATCCACTGGCCGTGCCATGCCGGGTCTTCTGCCAGCGAGCCCCACCAGCCGCCGTACCAGCGACCGAGATCCATCATGCCGGGAATCGCCGTGAAGCGCCCTGATGCGACTTCCGTCGCGAGACGTCCGCTGTCGGCGGCGAACTGTCCAGCTGCCTTCGCCCACATGCGGCTCACGATGTCCAACGGCCGAACATCGAGGCCACCAAAGGCAGCGCCGCTCGACTTCGCAAAGTCGCGATCGCGCATGGCCATGTCACAGCCGCGTGCGACGACGCCGAGCCAGAACTCGCCGAAGTGGCGGTTGCGCATGACACACGCGACGAAATCGAGATAGCACATCGCGGGATCGAAGTACGCCTTGGCGCTTCGTGAATATGCGGAGAGCGCGTCGGCGTCGGTTCGGCCGCGGTTCAATGCGTCCGCAATGGCGGTGGCGCCGAGCAATGCGGATTCGGCTGCTGGCGTAATGCCTTCGCCTGTCATTGGGTCGACGAACGAACCCGCGTCTCCAATCAGGATGCCTCCGTCGAAATGCTTGCGCCCTCCGCCGCCGTACGTCTTCACGATGCCGCCAATGGGCTTGGACGCCAGCCGCATGTTTTGACATCCCGGATGAATGCGTTGCAGCTTCTGGAGAAACGTCGAGAAGAGTTTGGGCACGCTGATCTTGTAGCGATCGCGCGTTTCGGCGAGGATGCCGACGCCGACATTCGCGCGCCCGTTCTTCATCGGGAACATCCAGCCGTAGCCGGGAAAGAGATCGCGATCGAAGACGAATGCCGCTTCGCCAGTCGTGACGTCCAGGCCTTCGACATACGCGCGTTGCGACACGGCCATATAGCGCGGATCATCCACCAGCAGATCGAACGAGCGCGCGACGACTGAATGCGTGCCGTCTGCGCCGACGACGATTGGCGCGGTGACGCTTGCTTCGGCATTTCCGTCCTTGTAGCGGACGATCATCTTTTCGCCCTTTCGCTCCACCGCCGACACCTGGCACGCTTCGCGAAGCTCCGCACCGGCCTTCACTGCCGCGGCGAGTATTTGCTGATCGAGCTCCTCGCGCGGAATGATGTAGCCGTGCTGTGGCAGGTCCGTCTGTCCGGCGTAAAACGGAATGTGTTCGCGATACGCGCTCTTTCCGCTCAGGAACAGGTTGACGTGCGTGATGGCGAGCGGCCCGGTCGATTCGAGGTTCGACAGGCATCCCATCGTCTGGAACAGGCGCAGTCCGCGCGGCTCGACGAAGTCACCGCAGACCTTTTCGCGAGGAAAGCGCGCGCGGTCCAGTACGAGCACGCGTAAACCGTGCGTGACGAGCGACCACGCCATGACTGCACCAGCTGGCCCACCGCCAGCGACGACGACGTCGTATCCGCCAGCTCGGCGACGGCGAGTCGCGCGAACGGGCGCGGGTTCAGCGGCGCTCACGCGCGCTCGAGCAGGAAATCACAGTTGACCCATGGCAAGCCCGCGCGGTTCTCGGACAGCTTGGTGAGTGTCAGGCGGTAGGAGCCCCCTTCGACGTCGAAGCTGACGGCGTCGCCGAGGTGGACCTCGCCCTGCCATTCGTCGGCGAGAAGCGGAGTGGGTCTTGGAGCGAACACAACACCAGCGGGATGTGTGAGGCTCTGTCCGCACCGTGATGTGGCAGCGACTTCAACCGTGACGAAATCGCGCGATCTTGGCGTCCGCACGGCGACGACAAGATCTCCGACGACAGCGAACGGCTCGGACTCCGGGGAGTCGACGATGGTGGCGTTCCAACACGCAGAGGACATGTCTACGACTCCTCGTTAGCGGCATTCGGCGCCTCGTCCAAACTCTGCGCGGTCGTGTCGCTGCGCGCAAGTGGTTGCTGCTAATAGTGACGAACCGACAAACGCATGCCTAGATGAATTACTGGTGACCCTTAGCGAGCCCATGAATGCGCGTCGTATCGTGACGTGCGTGCACTTGACGCTCGCAGTTGGACCGACATATATCACAGCAACCGTATGGTTTGGAGGGATACGTGTCTTACAGTGTCAATGTCCTTAGCCTTCCCGGCGTCGACGTCGTTGACCTTCCCACCGTCGACGTGAGTGTCCTCGATTTGCCGGTGGTTGGCGTCGATGTGAATTCGCTGCCCGATCTGCGAATCACCGACATCGGCCCCGTGGGGCCGGTCACGCTCGCAGGCATTCCGAGCAATTACACGGTCGGCGTCACGAGCCTGCCCGACGTGAATCTTCGAATCCGCGAGATACCGTCGGTGCGGGCGCACATTCCGGCGAATTTCCGTCTCGGCTTTTCGCTTCTTGGCGTCGAGTTGGCTGCGCTGCATTTGTGTGGCGAGGCCCAGATCATCACTGAGCCGTACGTCGCCAATCCGTGTGAAGGGTGCGGGCCGCCGCGACAGGTTCCACCGCGCAACAACGACGTTGGAGCGATTCTTCGTCTGTCGAACGGATGAGCGCCCGCATAAACGAGATCGCGCTCTCGGGCCCTCCGCGCAACGTGACGGGTGTGGTTCCCTACAGCGTGCCGCGGAGCGCGATCGTTCCGATGTCGCTCAGTGTGCGAGGCGAATCCACCGTCTACCGCGCGGTCGTAAGACCGATCGGCACTGCAACGAGCGAGATCCGAATCCGGCTTCCTGTCGACACTCCACCTGGGATCTATACGGGCGAGAGTACTATCGATGGGGAGCCGCGCCGAGTGTCGGTGAAGGTCGATGCGGCGTTGCGGCTAAGCGTGTTGCCGAAGCAGACCAGGGTGACGACAGCCGCCACGGCGACGGTGGAGTTTGGTCTCACAGTGATGAACGGCGGAAATGTCGCGTTCGACGTCCCGAAGTCGGACGCCTTCGATCTCGACGACGCGGTGGGCCAGGAGCGCGCACTCGGCAAGACGCTTCGCGCGCCGCTGTCGCCGGGCGAGAATCGCGTCGATCGATTCTTCGACGAGTTGCGCGAGAGTCATGGCGGTGAAGCGCATGTGTCGGTGCGCACAGGTGCGGGTCCATTACAGCCCGGCGAATCACGAGAGTTGTCGTGTACGCTCGTCGTGCCGGACACCGCGAAGGAAGGTCGCACCTACACGGGACCGTGGGCGCTGGGGAATACCGCACACGTCATCGTCGCGGACATCAAGACGACTGGCCGCCAGCGCAACGGAATTCCAAAAGTGGAGACGAGAGCATGACGAACCCGGCGAGCAGCACTTCTTCATCCGCACTTGGCGGCGCCATTGCTGGTGTTCTTGCGGCGCCAGCACAAATTGCGGCCGCATTTGCCGGGGCGCTGACGAATCGTTCGTCGTCAGGGTGTAGCCCATCCGCGTCGTGTAGCACGCCGTCGTTTGGCTCACTGTCCTGCTGCGAGATTCCGCCGCCGTGTTGGGAGCCGAGGCCTGTTGGTACCTGCGCGTTTGATCTTACGCCGGGAGCGTCGGCAACCATTCGCGTGCACGTCTCCAACTGCGGCTGGAACCGTCAGGTGGTGGCTGTAACCGCGTTCGGCAAGATGGCCGCGTGGATGACGATTAACCCAACTGCGCTACTCCTTGGGCCGCAGGAGCGTGCGACGGTTCAGGTGATCGTTCAGGTGCCGGCGAGTGTGCCGCTCGGTCATGTGTTTTCTGCGCCGCTCATCATTCGCGGTTGCCGAAATCATTTCGCGCGCATCGAGATCGCGGTGAACGACTGCATGAACGCTGGGCGGAATTGCTGCGACGTCGTCGTGAACGATTGTGCGGACCAGATTCACCACTGGTACGACCATTTCTATTGCCCGCGCCCCTGCAACGACGTCCCCGTTCCGGGGCGGACGGGAGGGAAGGTGAATGGCTGATACGACCGGCCTCGCTGACATCGTCAAGCGTACTGCGCAGGCCAACGCGAAGTTCTACAAGGGTTGGATGGATCTGTCGCTTGAATACATGCGCGGCATTTCCGGGATCTTCGGCGGCGCGGTTGGGTCGACGATGCCCACGCAGGAGATGGACGCAGGCACTGGCGCACTCGTTCTCGAGAGCGAGGCTGGCGCGGCGGCGAGTGGCACATTCCTCGTGTCGAATGATCTCGAGCGGGCGGTGTCGTGCAAATTCGTTGCGTCGGACTTCAAGGACCCGCAGGGCAAAAGCACCTACGCGAGAACGACCTTCGATCCGGCGGGCCTTGAACTCGCACCCGGCGAGCAGCGGGTGGTTCAGGTGTCGATACTCATGGACGACACGTTGACGCCCGGCGTCGGTTACGCTGGCGAGATCTCCATCAGCGGGATGGAGGGGTTTGCGGTGCCGGTCGTGTTGCGTCGGCAGCATACGGTTGACGACGGGTCGGTAAGCCCGCAAAGCTCGGACGCGGAGGCACCCGATGCGACGACGACGCCGATCGTGTCGCCGAGTGCTCCGCGCAAGGCGAAGGGGGCGAAGCGCAAGAAGGGTTAGCCGTCGTGAATTGCGGCTTCGTAGGCCGCCTGAAGCCTGGCGAAAACTGACCGCTTCGGCGCTGGCGCATCCAGGTGGAGGTGCCGGAGTTCCTCCATGAACTCGGACCACAGCTTCGGGCCTCCGTCCTCGAGGATTTTCGCGCGGACGGAGAGCTCTCTCGACGCGGGGGTAAAGCGCAGGCCCCAGCCGCCCATGTGGGCCAGCAAGGGCACCAGAGCGATGGATGCTTCGGTCAGGCTGTAAATGACCTTCTGCTTGTGGCTGGGATCGTCGCGACGGGATACCAATCCGGCTTTCTCCAGGCGCGTCAGCCGGTCGGCCAGAATGTTCGAGGCTATCCGCTCTTCGGACCGGGTCAGCAACTCGCGGAAGTGACGGCGGTTGCCAAACATCAGGTCGCGGATGACGAT
>JBDTMO010000137.1:0-10277 GCA_039934235.1 bacterium
AATCTGCGCCGCGCGATGCTCGGCAAGAGCGCGCGATACGCCGGTGCCCGTGAGGGTGTCTCTCGAAACGGGAAAGACGATTGGCGCTAAGGCCAGCGAGATGAGGGACAGCAGCGTCATGAGCGGTATGCGAAAAACACGTTCAGCGATCCTGATCGTAAACGATATCAACGGGAATGCCCTTCGCCTTCAGGCGATCGATATCCGCCTGAAGCTGCGGACCAATCACCCCCAGGTCGGCGTAGAGTTTTGCGACGCCCGCGTAGTCGCCATTGCCTTGCAGCACGAGAATCTGCTTCGACAACTCGTCTGCCCCGGCGCGCATCTTCGCGAAGTCCACGCGATACTTGCCATTCGACTCGCGGCTGAAAGCACCTGCACGCTGCAGGAAATTGAACGCCACCACGTTCGCTCGACCGTGTGCGTCGCCGGCACCGAAACGCACCGACCGGAACAGGCTCGAGAGAAACGTGACATAGTTGTCCTCGACCGATTCCTTGCCCATCTCGCCCTGCGCGTTGAGCTGTCGGATCATGTACAGGCCGAGTATGTCTGCCTTGCCCTCCTCGAGGGCGCCGGCTTTCTCCTTGAGCGCTGCGCGGACCGTACCCTTGCCGTCAAGCGTGTTCTTGATGCCAAGTCCGTGCGCCACTTCGTGGAACATCACGTTCTCGAAGAAGGCGTCGAACGTCACGCGCCCCACTTGATCATCGACGATGAGCTCCGTCGCGAGCGGAAGCAGGATGCGATCGAACTTGGCGCGCACCGCGTTCTTGAGCTGCAGACGGCGTGATCCCTTCTTGAGCTGTACCTCTTCGTCGTTCGGAAGGTTGATTGCGATCGTCTTGGAACCGACATTCGCCTGACCGGCCACATAGACCACGTCATACGCGTTGAGGTCAGCGTCGGTGCCGGGCTTCTCGCGCTTGTACTGCGCATCCACAGGAATGCCGGTCTGAAGCGCGGGGAGTTGACTCGCATACTTCGCCAGTCGCTTACTCCATGCTTGATCCTTCACGAGCACGAACGACTCGTTCGCGGCCTTATAGCCGAACAACTCATCCTCGTACGTCTCGGTAGGGCCGAGCACCAGGTCGAGCGTATTGCTCTTCATGTCCATCCAGGCGAAATCGCTCGGCTGATACTTGTCGGTCGTCACCGCTGTAGCGAGAAGGGTGAGGTAGCGACGGAGCCCAGCATCCTCGGCAAGCGTTGCGGCCTGACGAATCTTTGCGGCGGCGCGTTGGTTGGGGCCGGCGAAGAATCGCGAATACGGAATCGCCACGAGCGAACCCGACGCATCGCGGCGCACCATCGTGTAAAGCGACTTCAAGCTGTCCGCGTGCTTCCCGCCGGCCGCGACCGCGCGCTCGAATTCCACCTTCGTCATGTCACGCGGATAGAAGTTCGCGCCAAGTGGTTTGATACCCACACCTGGAACGAAGGGCACGTTGTTGTCGAGCCGATCCCACGGCCCGACGTTCACGTCTGCGAACGTCGCCGAGATGGGATCGGTGAGTCTTGCCATCACGGAGTCGCGCGGGCCAATGACCTGCGTCCAATAAATGCCATGCATTTCACGAGCGGCGTCGATGAGCAGTGGCAACATTTGACGTTCTTTTTTCGTCAATGCCAACGTGTCCGCCTGTAGACGCACCGTCGTGTATCGCTCCAGCCGTTCCGCCGGCGTCGCCAGCGCCGGTGCAATCCTCGCGGGCATTGTGACCGGCGTGGTGACTTGCGGCGACGCCACAACGGGACGTCCACCCGGATACCAGCGCGGCGCCGGGCCGTCGGCGAGTAGCCGAGCAGCGGCCGCGCCGGCACGAATGACCGACGTCATGTGCGGGAAGTCGACGCGCGTCGCGTCATCCGTGAGCTGGTGATAGTCGTTATGCAAATTGAACGACGACAACGTGTGCGCTGGAATCCCTGCGTTGGCGAACGCGATGTTGTCACTGCGAGCGAAGAAACCCTGCTCGGGGCGCAGGTCGCGGACGATCGGGAGTCCGGCGGCCGCGAACATCCGCCCCATGCTTGAACGTTCGAATCCTGTAAGCCACGCCTTTCCAGGGCCACCGCCAAGTGAGTCAGGCCTGCCGATCATCTCGATCTCGAGGTTCGCCGTCATTCTCGAGAGCGGCGCGACGGGATGCAGGACATACCAGCGCGTACCGAGCAGTCCAACTTCTTCGCCCGTTGTCGCCGCGAAGATGACGGTACGTTTCGGCGCTGGACCCTTGGCCATCGCCTTTGCGATCTCCAGCACGGCCACCGTTCCAGACGCATCGTCGTCGGCACCGTTGAAGATCGAGTCGCCGTTGACGGGCTTGCCAATACCGAGATGATCGTAGTGCGCGTCGATGAGGATGACGGAATCCTTGAGCACCGGATCCGTTCCGCGCAGGATTCCCACGACGTTCACCGCGTTCCGACGCTGCCCCACCGGCATCGTATCGAACGCCGCAAAGCTCGGCAGGAGATCGAGTCCCTGGCGCGTTGACCCGTCGCGCATCTTGCGCATGACGACAGCGACGGGCACACGCTGGAAATAACCGCTGTCCCCCGCAGGCTCGAGTCCGGCGGCACGCATCTCATTCGCAATGAGCGCAGCCGCCTTCGCCGACCCGCGCGTGCCTGTTCCTCGGCCCTCGAGCGAATCGTCGGCCAGCGCGGTGAGGAGACGCCGCACGTCGCCCTCGGTGATCACCGTGCTCGACGTCGACACAGACTGCGCCGGCGCCGCCGTGGTAGTCACCGGTGCGCCGGAACAGCCAAGCAGTACGGCGACAAACGTCGGCAAGGAACGAAACGAACGAAATGTCATGGTCGAGGTACGCGTTGAGGGGGACTGCTGCGGTCGTCGGGGTTCGAATCATCGGGTCTGCGGCCAATGAAGCGCAGATTGATTATACGCTGATCGTTGACGGCAACCTTGTTCGACAAGCGGCCGCCGGATTCGATGCCTTTCACCGTGGTCATTTGCGCGATGTGGTCTACCGTCGAGAGCCCGCCGAGCAAATCGTGAAACACGGAAACAGTGCGTTGCGACAAGGCGCTCGCCGGCAAAATCAGCAAGTTCGGGACGAGACGTTTCTCCTCACCGGATTGCGCGAAGGCAATGGCCGGAGCCGCGGGGAGAATACCGCGACAGATGAACCCTTGTAGTCGTCGGCCATCATATCGTTCTCCGGCAGGCTTAGGAGGTTCTCAAACCTGCCCGTGTGCAATCCTGTAAGCCAGCCACGCCACTACGAGCGCCAACACGGCGCCGCCCGCAATCCAGAGCGGCTGTACACCCGGAACGTTTTCGTCTCCATCGAGCTCTCGCGCTCGTCGTTCGCGCCAGCCCATGAGCGCACCGGTGCCGGCAATGGACACGACGAACGTGAGCCGCGCGAAGATCGACGCTCCGGCGCGCGCGGGCATGAGGAGGTGTCCTCCTCCCATGCCGACGCCGGCCAGCAGGCCGGCGTTCGTAAGACGAGTTAACGCGCGTGCGTCCATGTATCGTGTACGCGTTGCGAAGCTTCAGCGTTCACCGCGAATGTGATCACGTCACCTTCGCGTGAATGCGACACCCGTGACTAGTCCGCTGACGTAAACGTGACGTCGGTGTCAATCGGTTTGCCGTGCCGCCACACGCCCGTGCCGTCGCGCGGCGGCGTCAGCACCTCGAACCGCACCTCGAGTGGCTGCGGTTCGTCGGCAAACGTCGGACGGATATCCTCCAGCACCGCGATGTAGGCGGCCTCGTGATCTGCAGCGCTCACGATCCCGACGTGAATCGGATGCGCGAACCGCTGCATCTCCATCGCTCCATCCATTTTTTCAGCGATGTAGTAGACGTAGGTGTTCATCGTCCTCCGACGCGAAGCGTCTATTGCGGCTCGACCGTGAACACGATGACAGCGTTCGGCGGAATCGAACCGGCGCCCGTGGCGCCATATGCGAGTGACGCTGGGATAATCAGTTGACGACTGCCTCCGATCTTCATCCCGAGCAGACCTTCGTTCCATCCCTGAATCACCTGGCCTGGAATGGTGAAGCCGTACGTGCCGGAATCGAAAACCGGGCCGGTCGACAAGTAGCCCGTGTACTTCACACTCAGCGCCATGCCGTTGACGATCGTGGCGCCAGAGCCGACTCGAATTTCGCGATAGTACAAACCCGAGGCAGTCTTCGTTGAGGACGCCAAGTCTACACCCAGCTGGCTCGCAAAATTTGTCGATTCGATTGGCACGAGAGGATAGTTCGCAGTCGTAGTTGAATCGCCGAGACACGCGGCGAAGGCGATCGGAAGCAGCGCGAAGAAGAATGGACGGAGGCGCATCTGTGGCTCAGGAAAGGGGGACGGCGATCTCGAAACCTAATGAACTAGACACGCGAGACGTCACCCCGCCCCACCCTGTTCGCGATCCCGGCGCACCGGAACTCGCTTCCCCTTGATCGTGGTCGCGCGCAACATCTCAATGATTCCCTCGGCACTCTCGTCCGGCACTTCCACCAGCGAAAACCGGTCCGTGATCTGAATCGCACCAATCGCGCGCGCGTCGATTCCCGCCTCGTTGACGATTGCACCGACGAGATCGGCCGGTCGGATATTCGAGTTGCGTCCTGCACCGATGTACAGACGGGCAACATCCCACTCTGGCGTGATGCGCTTCTTGCCCCCCGACTTCCCGCCGGCTTTCGCCGCCTCGTGGCGCCGTGATCCCGCCTTGGGCGTGGGGGCACGTTCGCGATCATGCCGTGACGCCGGACGTTCCGTGCGCAGCGCCACTGACGGGATTTCCTCCGCGTCCGTACCGTCTTTCGCATCAGCCATCTTCACCGCCGCCGCGGCGACATCCATGATGTCGAACTCCTGCGACAACGAGTTGACGACCGCGCGAAAGTGATCCAGGTCACCAGCCAGCACCATCTCTCGCAACGATGCCTTCGTCATCTCGATGCGCCGCGCCCGAAGATCCGCGACGGTGGGAACCGTCGCGATTTCGATCTTCTGCTTCGTCAGGTACTCGATGTTGCGCAGCAGGCGATGCTCGCGCGGCTCGGCGAGCGTGATGGCGACGCCTTCGCGCCCCGCGCGCCCAGTTCGTCCAATGCGATGCACGTACGCCTCGGCCGACGTCGGGACGTCGTAATTCACGACGTGCGATACGTGCTCCACGTCGAGGCCGCGCGCCGCCACGTCGGTCGCGATGAGCAGATCCGCAGTGTTGGCGCGGAACTTCTTCATCACGCGATCACGCTGTTCCTGCGACAGGCCACCGTGCAGCGCCTCAGCGCGATAGCCCCGGCCGTTGAGCGACTCGGTGAGTTCGTCCACTTCTGTGCGTGTTCGACAGAACACAATGGCCGATGTCGGATTCTCGACGTCGAGCACGCGGCCAAGCGTCGCCATCTTGTGCGCGCGACCAACGATGTACGCCACCTGTCGGACGCGCGGCGCGGAGCCCGCGGGAACAATCTCCCGATCGATGCGCACACGCACCGGGTTCTTGAGATGCTTGTTCGCGATGTCGGCGATACGCGGCGGCAACGTTGCCGAGAAGAGCGCGGTCTGTCGATCCGCTGGGGTCTCGACGAGGATCGCCTCGAGGTCTTCAGCGAAGCCCATGTCCAGCATTTCGTCTGCTTCGTCGAGAATGACAATACGCACGCTGTCGAGGCGCAGCGTCTTGCGGCGAATGTGATCCAATGCGCGCCCAGGCGTCGCGACAACGACGTCAACGCCCCGCTTGAGCGCACGCAACTGAGTCTCCATCGGGGCACCGCCGTAGATGGGCAGCGCGATGATTCCCAGCGCCTTCCCATACTTGTGGACGGCCTCGGCAACCTGCATCGCCAATTCACGCGTGGGAACAAGAATCAAGGCACGCAACCGTTCGCGCGGGTCGGCCGTGGGCGTTACGTAGTGCAGCAGGGGCAAGGCAAAAGCAGCGGTCTTTCCGGTGCCCGTTGCGGCCTGCCCAAGGAGATCGCGCCCTTCGAGCAGGGGCGGAATAGCCTCTCGCTGAACGGGTGTGGGTTCCTCATAGCCGAGTGCGGCAAGCGCGTCGACAATTCGTTGATCGAGGCCGAGTCCGGAAAAACCGGGAGTCTGTTCGGCGCTCGTGGGAGTTGCGGTCTTCGGTGTCATCCCTGAAAGATAACCTTTTGGGCCCCTCTCAGCGCTCATCGTAAGGCCGACGGCCCTGTTGGCCACGGCGGAACAAAGCGAAATCCGCGCAATTGCCGCTGAATCGCGCTGAAGTCGCGATTGTTATTCGTGATCAACACGATGTCTCGCTCGCGGCAGCTTGTGGCCAGCAGAACGTCCGCAGTGAGCGAGCGCGGCGCTTGTGCCAACCCCACGCGCTCACGCGCAACCAGCGCCGAGAGAACTCGGCCGGCTTCCTGGTGCGCCGCGTAGGACACCCCGAACACGCGATTGCGCAACGCATATGGCGCGAGCAGGGCTTCCACCGCGTTGACATGTTCAGGAGTGCTGGCGCCCGCGCGGAGTTCCATCGCCACAACTCCAGCGATGACAATACGGCTTCGGCCAACTCTGAGAAATTGTTTTAGAGCGGCGAGCTCGTCCGCGTTTCGCAACGCGGGGATGTACACACACGAATCAATTGCGTAGACGTCCGGCACGCGTCGGGCGCGCTAACTCTTACGCGCGCGACGCGACTTCGCCTTCGGCTGCGCATAGAGATCATCGAGCCCGCCAAGAAGCGACAAACGATCGAGCGCACCGCTCACCTCGCCGTAAAAGACGATGTCATCGAGCGCGAGGTCCACCGTCTCCGTATCAGAGCTTGCGCCGAGATACTTGCGCGCCGCGGCGAGCTTGCGGGTATCGATGTCCATGTTCTTCCGCGCCAGCGCTGGTTCTGAAACGCGGAGCGTCTTCTTGGGCGTCGTCATGGGGTGCCTCGCTTAGGGGGGGTGGAGTACAGATGCTAGCGCGAGTTGTTCTGTATTGCAAGGGGGCGGCGAGTCCGACAGCGGCGGAGATCCTATCTTTCGTCGATGCCGATCGAGCCAGCCGCACTCCCCTTTGAGATTCGCGAATCACCGATGCAGGGCCTCGGTGCGTTTGCCACGCGTTCCATTCCCCCTGGCGTGCGTCTCATCGAGTATGCCGGGCAGCGACTCACGCCTGCGGAGGCCGACGCACGGTATCCCGACGTAGCTGGCGAGCGGCACCACACATTTCTCTTCGCGATCGACGACGATGTCGTCATCGATGCCGCATTCGAAGGCAATGAAGCGCGCTTCATCAACCACTCGTGCGATCCGAACTGTGATGCCGTCATCGACGACAATCGCATCTGGATCGATACGATTCGTGAAATCGCCGTGGGCGAAGAGCTCGCGTACGACTATGCGTACATCCTCGAGGAGCGGCACTCTCCGGCCGCGAAGCGCCGATTTCCCTGCCATTGCGGTGCAGCGACGTGCCGCGGGACGATTCTGGCGAAAAAGCGCTGACCTACCTGGTTACTTCTTCGGTCCGCAGAGGTAGTCCACCGCGATACCACCGAGTGAACCTGACAGTCCGGGTCCGAATCCAGGCATCTTGATCACAGAGCGCTCGACGACTTTCGTGCCTTTCTCGTCCGAGTAGTACGTCGTCCCCTTCGACGCGAGATAGCGCTTCTTGCAATCGAAGTCCGCCATGACTCGCGAGCTGGCCCATGTTCCGCGCGATGCCTTGACCGGTGGCTTGAACACGACACGCACTGTGGCCGACACCAGATCGCCCGTTCGCTTCACGCTTTTCGGATCGATCGATACGACGTTACCACTCGACGTGGTGCCAATGTCCTTCCACTTCTGCGCATGCGCGAGCGGTGCAACAACTCCGAGCAGCAGTGCGGTGCAGAGTAGTGTTCGCAATTGCTTATCTCCTCAGATGTCGAAGCGATCGGCCAGTCGCTTGCCGGCATAGATGCCGAAGCCCGTCCCGATCATCGAGACGAAGAAGGCAGTCATGAATCCAGCGAAACTGCCCGCCCACCATCCAAGCGCTCCACCCGCCGTTGCACCAATGAATCCGAGCATCTTGCCGAGCATGACTACGCCCGTCGCGCTGCAGCAATCTCGGCCTTCTCCCGGAACGAGAACGTCCGCCCGCACTTGATGCAGGCGAAGCTTCCCGTGTGCGCGCCGAGATCGTACAGCTTGGCGAGTTGCGGATGTTCGCAGGGGGCGTCGCCCCATGTTTCACGCAACTCTTCCGCGCGCTTCTGTTTCATGATTCATGTCCTCGACGATGGCCATCAGCGAGCTAACCACATGCAAGCTCGCAGGTTGCCACTCATCGCGCCACTCTCGCGCACGTGTAGTCCCACCGCACGCACGTTCGATTGCGGGATGGACTCCGCACCGCCGTGAGTCTTTGGGTACATTACAGTTCACTCGTGAGGAGTAGCGATGATCCGAGGGTTCGAGTTTGAAGAGGATGGGCGGACGTTCACGTGCAAAGTCGAAGCGCGACGCGCCACTCCCGATGACGCCTGGTGGTGGTTCGACGTCTCCGGCGACCGCCAGCGCTATGCGCCCTTCCAGGCCGCAACCGCGGACACGCAGAAAGGTGTGAAAACCAAGATCGTGGCATTCTATACCAACCTGCTCGAGGCGCGTGCACGCCCAGTCGAACCCCGCAGCCATTGGGGTCGGCGACCGAAGGGTGCCACCCCGACCGAGACAGTCACAGAAGCAACGACCTGATCCGCATCGTGGCGACCGCGCGCTTACACCGCGCCGGTCGCCAGTGCGGTCCAGTAGCGCCCCATCTGTCCGCGCATCGACATCGCCTGCGTTGTGATGACGGCGTCCCGCCACTCGTCGGCGGCGCGAGATTCTGCGGCGCGCAGTAACTCCGGAGTTGCACCATAGAGTTCCATCAAGTCGGGACTCTCAGCGTGGTACCATGCGAGCATCCACAGTTGCTCGTCGTCACTCATGTCCCTCCGCACGCGCGCATCCAACGCGTAAATGACGGAGCGAACAGTGCCGTCCGGAAGCGGTGCGATTCCGGTGAGTGCTGGTTGCTCGACCGCGCCACGCCAGACAAGAAACACGGCGCGCTTGATGGCCTCTCCTGCAGATTCGCTATCCGCGAATAGCTCTTCGTACGCGCGCACGATCGCTGGATACTCTCCGTACACGCCTGAGCGCTCGATTTGGCGATCGCGTTCCACGATCGTGCCCTGCGCACCTGAAATACTCGCGAGAACGGCGTCTTCCCAACCAGCAAGCGAGTTCAAGCTCAGCATGCCACACGGACGCTCGTTCCCCACGGGTCAGTGGCAATGCAATCGTCGCCATCGGCCACCACAACAAAGCCCGACGAGGCGAGGCTCGCCGCCGCGCCTTGCACGTCGATGGCCGAGGGAAGGGTGATCCGCCACTCCAACAGCCTCGCATCGGCGTCGGTGGGACGCGGCGCAGCTGCACCGGCCCATGTGTTCAGACCGAGGTGATGGTGGTAGCCACCGGCGGCAAGAAACAGCGCGCCTGGATAGCTCCACACCATCTTGTCCAGCCCGAGCGCGGCATGATAGAACGCCGCCGCCCGGTCAAGATCGGCGACATGCAAATGCACGTGACCCATCACGGTGCCATCAGGCATTCCTGCCCAATGCTGTCCCTCCGCTGAGCGAACGATATCCTCGAAATCGAGCGGATTGCTGGCCATCTTCAGCTGCCGATTCTCCATACTCCAGCTGCTGCGCGGCCGATCAGCATAGACCTCGATACCCAGCCCATCGGGGTCGCGCAGGTACAGCGCTTCACTCACAAGATGATCCGCAGCGCCGACCTTTTCGCCGATCTCCCCGAGATGCGAGATGAGCTGGCCAAGGGCGGGCCGGTTGGGCAGCAGAATCGCATAGTGGTACAGGCCGAGTCGTGCATGATGCGGACTTGGCGTTGCACCAGCACGCTCGGTGAGATGGACGAGGGGCACGGCTCCCTCTTGCGTGCCGAGCATGGCTGTCGTTGCCGTGCGCTCGAGTACTCGGAGGCCGAGCACGCGCTGATAGTACTCGAGCGAACGCGGCAGCTCTGCGATTTGCAGCGACACGTGACCAAGCGTCATCGCGGCGGGCAGCCGATATCCGTTCGGCGCGAGTCCGAATTCCATGACCGGATCCGCGTCCGTAATAGCGTCGCGGAGGAGTTCGGGTTCGGTCTTGACTGAGTCTGTCATCGGGTGCTGTCGGATCAGCGATTCGAGGAGCGACGACCAGCGAGCATGCTGTCCACGGAGAAGCTAC
>JBDTMO010000138.1:0-10267 GCA_039934235.1 bacterium
TCGCGGCCAATGGCGCAAGCGCCGCGATACTCGCGTTGACGGTGACGCTTGGCAGCTGGGCACTCGACTACGCGGCGGCGGCGCGCGGTGGCGTGTTGCAGACGCTCGCGTCGTACACGCCGTCGGCTGCGTTGCGTGTGTTCGAACAGGGCGAACTGCGGGCGAGCATCGTGCTCATCATGCTCCTCATTGGCGCTGGTGGACTCGCAGTGTCCGCCGAATGGCTGCGGACTGGCCGTTCGCGCTGGCGCAGGTGCGCTGGCGTCGCGGCGGTTGGTGTCATCGTGGCCGCGGGGGCATTCACGAGCACACGCATTCGCGCGAGCTACGACCTGAGTGAAGACCGGCGCAATTCGTTTGCGTCCGCCGATGCGGCAGCGCTGGACCGCATTCACTCGCCGCTGCTGATCACTGTGTATCTCGCAGCGGAGGATCCTCGTCTCGCGGACCTGGAGCGTGGCATCTTCGCGAAACTGCGTCGTCGCATGGCTGACGTACGAATCACGTACGCAGCCAAGGGGCGCAGCGGACTCTTCGAACGACCATCGGATCACTACGGCGAAGTGTGGTACGCGATCGGCGATCGTCGAGGGATGTCGCGATCAGCGACGGAGGAGATCGTACTCGAGACCATCTATGATGTCGCGGGCATTCCGCCGCCAACGGCTCGCGAGGCAGCGGCGTATCCGGGATATCCACTCACCCAACAACCACGCAATGCCGCGCTCGTATTCTTCCTGCTCTGGCCACTTGCAGTGACTTCGGCGTGGTGGGGCGCGCGCGCGCTGCTATCGTAAGACGTTTCGCGACACCGTTGGCTCAACCCGACTCGAATCTCAATGCGAATACGCACTGTCGCAGGTCACGCCATTCTGCTCACAAGTCTCGCTGCAGTTGCCGCCGCGCAAGCGCCGAAAGGCATCACCTTTGAGCGAGAGACGCCGGGCCGCGAACCGAAATCATTTGTACCCATGGTGGGAAGTTGGGTCGTCACGAAGGAAGCGGGCCACAACGTTCTCTTTATCGACGGCCGAGTGTGGAAGCGTGGACAGCCTGCCGGTGGACTGGCCGATAAGGCACGCGCGCTCTACGGTGCGCGGAACGAGGAGTTCATCGAGAGCATCAAGGCGTTTGCGTATTTCCCCATCGCCGTTGCGCGCGACATCGACGACTTCAAGGACGGCGAGATCTCGGTGCGCTTTCAGATGATCGGCGGTTCGCTCGACCGCTGTGCCGGCATCCTGTTCAACGTGAAGCCGAATGGCGACTATCTCGCGGTGCGGTTCAACGGCACGGAGGACAACCTCGTGCTGTGGACGTTCAACGGCGGCGTTCGCAAGTTCGTAAAGCGAGCGCCCGAAACTGTACCGCTCGAGCTGGGCACCTGGCACACCATCAAGATTGGCGTGCAGGGGACGCAGCTCAAAGGCTATCTCGACGGCAAGTTGCTGCTCGAGCACACGCTTGCCGAGCCTGTAGCTGGGAAAGTTGGCGTGTGGTCCAAGACGGACAGCATGACGGAGTTCGACGACTTCATCGTCACGCGGAGCAGTCCATGAGGACGCCCACTGCACTCATCGTCACCGTGCTGACGCTTGGCACACTACCCGCGCAGGCACAGCGTGCGGCACGTCGCGCCACCGGCGCCGCATGCACGCTGGACAGTTCTGCGGCCTGGTTCGCGAAGCAGCGAGTGTGGTTCGACGATGCGAAACACGCGTGGAGCGATGATACACTGCGCGCGGCCCTGCTTCGCGCCACCGGGCTCAGTGCAACGGACGCCGTTCGGGTGCAATCGGGCTGGGAAATGGACGGCGACGTCGCTGCTCCTTCGATTGGCAACGATAGCGCCTTGATTGCGCAGCTCAAGAAGCTGGCGTCGACGCGCGGGGCCACGTGGCCCACCCGAAGCATTGCCGGTGCGACAGGCACGCGAGCGGTCTGGACACTCGCGCATCGCGATACCGGGCTCGCGCGTGCCGCGCTCAAGCGCATGATGGAAGCTGGGCCCGACGAATCGAACGCGGCTGACGTCGCGACGCTGGAGGATCGTCTCCGCTTGCAGTCGGGGCGCAAACAGCTGTACGGAACGCAGTTTCGCGCGGGCGCGGACGGACACGTGATCCATGCGCCGCTCGAAGATTCCGCGCATGTGGATTTGCGCCGCGAAGAGGCAGGGTTGCCGCCCTTTCGCGTTTCGGCGTGCCTTGCGAAGCGCGCAGTCGCGTCACGAAAGTAAGTGCGGCGTGGCCCGGTAACTGCTTTGGCTGCGCGCCCCGCGCGGTCGCTGGGGCGAGAGCCATCCTCCCTGACGAGATACTCCCATGGGCTTTGAACAGTACCACGAACCGGCGAACGAGTTGTCTGCGAGCACGCGCACATTCGCGCGCATGATCACGTCGCTGACGGAAGAGGCCGAGGCGATCGGCTGGTACGAGCAGCGCATTTCACTCGAGAAGGACCGGCAAGCCAAGGCGATCATGAAGAATGCGCAGCAGGAGGAGATGAAGCATTTTGGCATGGATCTCGAGTTCCTGCTCCGTAAGAAGCCGGTGTGGCGCGCTGTCCTGAAGGAGATCCTCTTTACCACCGGCGACATCGTCGAGCACGGTGAGGAAGGAGAAGATGCAGCGGACGAGAAGTCATAGCGCTTCCGTCTAGTGAGGCGGCGTCGCCAGCTCCATACTTGTCAGTGAATGCCTTTCGGGCCTGCGTTCGTTGACCAGGGACTTGCACCGATGCCAACCACACTCGCACTTCGCGCGCGGCCGCTTGTCGTCGCGCTGACGTTCGCCGTTCCAACAGCCAGCGTGGCGGCACAAGGCGCCGCGTTGCCAGCGGCGGCGACGCGTGCGCTATCCACCGCCGACATCCAGGGCTGGAAGGGCATACGCGTCCCCAGTTTGTCGCGGGATGGGCGGTGGTTCGCGTATCAGCTCGCGCCCAACGAGGGCGACGCGGAAGTCGTGATTCGGTCAACGCGTGAGAGCAAGGAACATCGCTTTCAGATTGGCGAAGTTCCCGCACCGGCTGCTGGGGCCGCTCCCGCTGCGGGGGCGGCGGTGGTGATTGCGGACAACGGCCGGTTCGTCGCGTTCACGATTTATCCGGGCGCGAAGGAAGCCAAGCGACTCCGCACGCTGCGCAAGCCGACCTACAACAAGCTCGGGGTTCTCAACCTCGCGACCGGTGAGAAGAAAGAGTTCGACAAGGTTCGCCGCTTCTCGTTCTCTGGCGAGCAGGCGGGTTGGATCGCGATGCAGACATATCCGGCGGACGCAGGAGTGGGCGCGCCGCCGCCAGCGACGGGCGTGGCGACCGCGACCCGTGTCGACGGAACGGATTTGCTGCTGTACAACCTTGCCACCGGCGAGATGGTGAACGTCGGCAATGTCGCGGAGTTTGCGTTCGATGATTCCGGCGACTACCTCGCCTACACCATCGACGCGCGCGACCGACTCGGCAACGGCGTGCAAGTGCGCAACATGAAGACGGATGTCGTGAGGTCGCTCGATAGCGACCGTAGTCTCTATCGGCGACTCGCGTGGGCCGACAGCGGTCTTGCGCTCGCGTTGTTGCGCGGCACCCCCGACAGCGTGGCGAAGGACACGGCGTACTCGCTCGTCACGTTTACGGGATTTGCGCGTGGCGTTCCTGCGCGCACCGTGGTCGAGGCAACGACGGCAGGTTTCCCGGCGGGCATGCAGATCAGTGCGGAGCGCACTCCGCGCTGGGCCGACGATTTCTCCGCGGTGTACTTCGGCGTTCGCGACGCGAAGAAGAAGCAGCCGGCCGCCTCGATGCTCGCCGACGCCGCGACGAATCGGCGGTCAGTCGTACAGGCCGGCGCGCCGGGCGCCGGAGGCGCAGTGAACCAACCCGCTGTGTCTCCCGATGACGACTCGCCGTCGCTCATCCTCTGGCACTGGAAGGACCCTCGTCTCCAGTCGCAGCAAATCGTCCAGGAGCAGCAGGACAAGACCTACAGCTATCTGTCCGAGTATCGCTTCGCCGAAAACAAGGTGCTTCGACTGTCCGACGATAGCCTGCGTCAGGTGACCATTGCCCCGCGCGACAAGTACGCCTACGGCACCGACAACCGCGCCTATCAGCAGGTGGCGAGCTATAACGGGCGGAATTACCAGGACTTCTACACCATCGACCTCAAGACTGGCGCGCGAAAGCGCGCACTCGAGAAGCATCTTGGCTTCGCATCGGCGTCGCCTGATGGTTCGCAGTTGCTCTACTTCGACATGGACACGAATTATCACGTGCTCGACATGGCGACCGGGCAAACGCGCAACATCACGCGCGGAGTACCCGCCGTGTTTGGCGACACGGCGGATGACCACAACAATCTTGTACCGCCACCATTCGCGCCGATGGGTTGGTCGAGCGACGGTTCTGCGGTGATCCTGACTGACGGGTGGGACGCATGGAAAGTCCCAACGCGCGGAGGCGCAGCAATCAATCTTACGGGCGACGGACTGAAGACGGCCAGGCACTATCAGCGTCGCTACGTGTTCGACCCGAAGGAGAGGGGCATCGATCTCTCGAAGCCGCTGTACTTCGCGACCTACGGTGAATGGACGAAGAAGGAAGGCATGTCGCGCGTGGACGGCCGCAAGGGTGGCGCGACGAGCCTCGTGTTCGACGACGCGAAGCTCAACTTCCTCAAGGCGCGCGATGCCGACGTGTTCCTCTTCACGAAGCAGACGTACGTGGAATTTCCGAACTACCATCTGACGAACGCGACGTTCGGGAGCGAGAAGCAACTCACCGATGCCAATCCGCAGCAGCGGCAGATCGCATGGTCGCCCGGTGCGCGCCTTGTGGACTACGTGAGCGCGAAAGGCGACAAGCTGCAAGGTGCGTTGTACCTGCCCGCGAACTATCAGCCGGGCAAGAAGTACCCGATGCTCGTGACGATCTACGAGAAGCGTTCGCAGAACATGCACGCGTATGCTGCGCCAAACGAGACGCGTGCACCAAACCCAACGCTGTTTACGAGCAAGGGCTATGTGGTGTTCGATCCCGACATCGTGTACAAGCTCAACGATCCTGGCATGTCGGCGGTGTGGAGTGTGGTTCCCGCGGTAAAAGCCGCGATCGCTACGGGCATTGTCGACTCGTCAAACGTGGGACTGTGGGGCCATTCGTGGGGCGGCTACCAGACCGCGTTTCTCGTGACACAGACGAACATCTTCAAGAGCGCTATTGCCGGCGCTCCGCTCACCGACATGGTGAGCATGTACAGCTCGATCTACTGGAACACGGGCGGCACGAACCAGGGAATTTTCGAATCGAGTCAGGGCCGCTTCAAGGGCAACTTCACCGAGAATACGGACGCCTACATTCGCAATTCGCCGGTGTTCCATGCGAAGGATGTCACGACGCCGTTGATCATCCTGCACAACGACAAGGACGGCGCCGTCGACTTCAATCAGGGCATCACGTATTACAACACGCTGCGGCAGCTGGGCAAGGAAGTCATCATGCTCGAGTATGCCGGAGAAAATCACGGGCTCGCGCGTCCAACGAACCAGAAGGATTACGCGGTTCGCATGGGTGAGTGGTTCGATCACTACCTCGAAGGATCACCGGCGCCGGACTGGATGAAGGACGGCATTCCCCGCCTGCAAATGGACGAGCACCTGAAGTCCCGCAAGCCAGCAGTGAAGCCGGATGCGGCGGTCGTCCCCTGATCGGCGCTAACGGTGTCGCTCCATTCTTGCCTTGGCCACCATCGCTTTCACGTCGGCTAACAGCGTCGGCGCGTGATAAGGAATGCCGTCCTTGATCGTCCACTCGACGCCACCGCCGCGCACGACCTTGCCGTCGCGCAGTTCATCCACGCCAGTGGGATAGAAGACTTTCAGGTTCTCGAGCGGATTGCCGTTCACCACGATGAGATCGGCGAGAAAACCGGCGCGCACGCGTCCCAGGTCGGACTCGCGGCCAAGAATGCGCGCGTTATTGCCGGTCGCATGCTGAATGACTTTCATCGTCTGGAAGCCGGCTTCCTGTTGGAGCTCGAGCTCGCGGATCAATCCGAAGCCGTACATCTGGTAGATGAATCCCGCGTCGTCGCCAACGCCAATCAGTCCGCCCTTCTGTTCAAACGCGCGCAGCGCGGACATCCAGAGACGATAGTTCTCCTTCCAGTACGTCTCGTCTGTCGAGCTCCACCCAAAGAAGTACGAGCCGTGATTTGCCGGATCGGGACGAAAGTATTCCTCGAGCGTTGGATGCAGGTAGTCGGTAAACCAGGGCTGCGTTTGCGCGCGCTGCAAGTCGCGCGAGGCCTCATAGATGTCGAGCGTCGGCACCCACGCGACTTTCGCGGCAATGAGCGTGTCGAGCACCTTGCCGAGCAGCGCAGGGTCGGCTTCGCGCCAGAGGCGCCCCGCCCATCGAAACCGATCGGTCTCGTTGCGATAGTTATACGCCGACGGAAAACGCTGGCGCCCCTCAGGGATGGCGGCGTCAGGAATCCCATACCAGTGCTCGATGCTCGTCGTGCCGAATCGTGCGTCGTCCCACGCGTTCGTCTCTTCGACGCCGGCATGATGCGCCACGCGAAGTCCCAGCTTGTGCGCTTCGTCGAGCGTTGCTTGCATCACGTCCCGGTCGATGCCGAGTATCTTGACGCCATCGACACCCATGGCCTTGAGCTCTCGAATGCGAACGCGTGCGGCGTCGGGCGTTTGCGGCACGGGCGGGTTTGAAAACCGGCCATACACGAACAATCGTGGCGACGCGATTTCTCCGCGCGCGCCGCGGTCGCGTATGCCGATGACTTTCTGCGTGGTGTCGGCACCGACTTCGCGGACGGACGTGATGCCGCAGGCGAGCCACAGCGCCAGCGTGTAGTCATAGGGCTGTGGTACGTGGGCGCGTTCGTCCTGGAGGTGTGCGTGGGCGTTGATCAGTCCGGGCAAGACGTACTTTCCCGTCGCGTCGATCTCCTTGTCGGCCGGGGCGCGTTTCGCCAGGCCTGATCGCGCCGCCACGGGATCGAGAAAGGTGACGCTCGTGATCCGGTTGCCCTCGATGATAATGTCGGCGGGGCCTGATGCCGGCGTTCCATTGCCATCGATAATCGTCGCGTTCCGGATGGCGAGTCTCGGTGCGCGCGCACCGTGCGTGGCGGTCGTTTGCGCGCCGACGTGGGCGGCAATCAGGACGAGAAGGGCGGCGCTCAGGCGCATGTGAAGACTTGGCGTATGTGGAAGAACCGCAAACTGCGTATGACGTGGCGAACTGCGTCGTACCTAAGGGAGCGCGGATTTACGCGTTGGATGCTGTTGTCTCTTTTCCTTTCAAGCCTCGTAACGACCAATGCTAATGCAACCCCACCTGCCCTTTCACCGACGCGAAGAGTTTTGCCGAGTCGTACCCCACGCCATCCTTGAATACGGTTTCGACCTTTTCAATGTCCGCAATGCGAACCGAAGGATCTCCGTTGACGATCAGCAGGTCCGCCCGCTTACCGACGGCAATTGAGCCGACGTGATTTGCCCGACCGAGGTACTGCGCGCCACTCAGGGTGCACACCTTGATCGCCTCGAGCGGCGTGAGCCCAGCTTCGACCAGCAACTCGAGCTCGCGGTGGTTCGAGTAGCCCGCAACCACGCCACCGTAGCCGGTGGGATCAGTGCCGGCCAAGAGTTGTCCTCCCGCGCGGAAGAAGGCGAGCTCGAACTGCATCTCCTTGGGGAAGAGCGTCGCGTACGCGGACCCTGGCACTGCCGCGACCTGCGTCCAACGTCGCGTATACTGATCGCGTGTCTCTGGAAGCATGGCGTCCAGCGCGCCTTGCGGTGCTTGTGGGCGACCCGGCGTCAATGTCTCGAACACCGTGAGCGTCGACGTCAGCGCGACCTTTTTCGCGACGAGAAACGCAATGAGCGATCGCACGGCATCGCCGCCAACATCGAGGCTCATCAGCGATGCACTCACGCCGCCGTTTGCCGTCGGACATTCATCGGGCTTCTTGTCCTTGACGAAGTCACTCGCCACAACGAGTCCATGCTCGAGGTTGTCGATGCCGATTGTCGCCGCCTCGCGAAACGTGATCGAGCACAGATGCCCCGTCACCTTCAGCTTGCGACGATGCGCCTCCTTCACGACGGCTGCCAGCTCGTCGCGGCGGATGTGCATGTACGCCTTGAACGACGTCGCCCCGCGGTCTGCCCAGTGCGCAACCATTTGCGTCGCATCGGCCGGTCCCGTCAACGCATGCACCTGATAAATCGGAAGGCCGGGTCCGTTGAGGTACGGTGCGGTGACGTCAAGCGAGGGACCCACTGTGCGTCCGCTGTCGATGGCGCGCCTGAGTTCGAGGTCCGCGTAGCCGGCCATGTTTCCCGCGGTTCGCGCGGTAGTCACTCCGCCCGCGAGGTAGAGTCGCGGAAAACTGAACGCCTGCTCGTTGTAGACACTGCCCCCTCCTGACGGATAGAACATGTGCTCATGCACCATCACGAGGCCGGGCAGGACGGACTTGCCATTCACGTCGATGACTTTTGCGTCCGCAGGAATCGCCACCCGCGGTGAATCGCCGAGTGCGCGAATGATACCGCGATCGATGATGATGGTTTGTGCGTCACGCGGCGCAGCGCCGGTGCCATCGATCACACGCGCATGGGTCAGCGCGACGACCGGCGCATCGACGCTCACGAAGGGACGAACGGCGTCGCCAATCGCGGCCTGCGCGTTCGCCAACGTCGGAGCCACGAACGCCCCGAATGCATTCAGTGTTCCGATCCAAACCGCCGCACGAGCTCGCACCGCGCCTCCTGATAAACGAGAAAGGCAAACGTACGTAGAGGTCCTTGCCAACGGCGAGGGGTGCCCTTGCCGGAACCACGCGCGCGACGAAACTCTACTGGGATCAGGGACAATTCATTCCAACCCTTGCCAACGACTCGTGCGCATGACTGACAAACTCGATATCGCGAAACGATATGAAGCTGCGCTGTTCGCCGGCCGCATGGACGAAGTCGCGAACTACTTCACCGACGACGCGACGTATTGGGTGGCGGGGGCTCGGCCAATCGGTGGTGAGTGGCACGGCCCTGCGGCCATCGTCGCCGCCTTCGCGAACCGCGAATTCGGACTCGGCGCCGCCGACTGGGGGTATGAAGCGGTCTGGCGCGAGTGGTACGAAGCCGACGATCGCGTCGTTGTCGAAATCCGGGAGCGAAGCTGGCTGACGCACGCGCCCGACGACGTGATGGACGCGCGCACGTGCGTCGTGATCAAGTTTCGCGGAGACAAGATTTCCGACATGCGCGACTACACCGACGCGTGGATCTACGACAGCTTCAAGACTCGGCATCCTGAGCTGCCAAAGTTCACCAAGCCAACGTGAATAAGGCGAAGTCGGCACCACGTTCTTGACTCATGAAAACATGGCCATATAGTTATGGCTATGATAGCGCGGGATATTGATGTGCCCGTGCGTTGGAACGATGCGTCGCACGCCGAACTCCAAGGCTACCATGTCAGTATCCAAGAAAACCTCTCGCGTGGCGCCCGCTCCATCGAGCGCCCTCGACGCACCAATCACTGTCGAAGTGAAGGCCGGCGTGTTCAAGAATACTTGTCTCGAGCTGATGGACGATGTGCGAGATCACCGCAAGGAGGTGGTCATCACCAAGCACGGCAATGTCGTCGCGAAGCTCGTTGCGCCCGACGCACAGGGAGCGAGCGCGTTTGCATTCCTGCGTGGGACGGTGCTCGCGCAGGGCGACATCGTAACGGCCGACGTCGAGCCGTGGGGTGAACTCGGCCAGTGAAATTGGCTCGGTCGGTCTGGGTGCCTCGCGACCTCCCAGACTACAACGGCCCGCTGCTGCTCGACACGCACATCTGGATCTGGTTGCTCGAAGGCGACGCCTCGCGCATGGCGACTGGAACCGTAGAGCTCCTCGATCGCAGCGGGACAAATGCCGGGCTGCACGTGTGCGACATCTCGGCGTGGGAGGTCGCGGTGAAAGCGAAAAAAGGGAAGCTCGAGTTTTCGGTGGATCCGATGATCTGGTTGCGCCGAGCGGAGCGGGCGCCGGGAACTCGGATGCTTCCGTTGGATCGTGAAATCCTGTTGGCAAGCACTACGCTTCCCGGCGAGATCCACGCCGATCCCGCCGACCGTATGCTGATTGCGGCGGCCAAGCTGAACAACCTGCCGCTCGTCACCGCCGATGAAGCGATAGTCGTTTACGCAAAGGCGAATCCGGGTACGCCAGTCGTGGACGCGAGA
>JBDTMO010000139.1:0-10228 GCA_039934235.1 bacterium
ATCTTCGGGCGACGCTATGCGCAGCGCGCGCCGGAATGTGTGGTCGACGAGATAGAGAAATTGCGTAACGAAGTGCGGCCGGATCACATCTGGTTTGCCGACGACATCTTTGGCCTAACGGCACGCTGGGTGACGCGCTTTGCGGAAGAAGTCGTGGCGCGCGGAGTTCGCACGCCGTTCATGATGCAGTGCCGGGCAGATCTCTTGACCGACGACGTCGTGGCGGCACTCGCCGCGGCCGGCGCAGAAGAAGTGTGGCTCGGCGTGGAGTCCGGTTCGCAGCATATCCTCGACGCGATGGACAAGGGTACCACTGTAAACGAGGTACGGTTGGCCACGCGCGCGCTCAAGGCGCATGGCATTCGTGCGTGCTGGTTTCTGCAACTTGGCTATCCGTCCGAGACATGGGACGACGTGGTGCTGACGCGTGATCTCGTTCGCGAGGAGATGCCCGACGACATCGGTGTTTCCGTGGCGTATCCCCTCCCGGGCACGAAGTTCCACGCGATGGTGCACGAGCAGCTCGGCGCGCAGCTGAACTGGCAGCACACCGACGAGCTGGCGATGCTCTTTCACGGCACGTACACCACCGAATTTTACCGGCTGCTGCGCGACGCACTGCACGATGAAGCGCGCACGAGAAAGCCGGACGTCGCGCGCTGGCATGCGCTTGCACGCGATGAGTGGAACCATCGTTCGCCCGAGCCGCTCTTCGCCGCGAACGGCTGACCGATGGACGCGCTGTCGCTCCCCCCTGCCGCCGCGGCCTTTGACGCCGTGGCCGAGCGGTTCGATGCGCGCTATGGTACGTGGAAGAGTGTTGCCGCGCAGCTTCGTGCCGTTCGCGCCGCACTCGTCACCGCGTTTCCACGCGGTGCACGACTTGTGGAGCTTGGCGGCGGCACGGGAGAGGACGCGGAGTGGCTCGCGAGCGAAGGCCGCGAGGTGCTGCTAACGGACGTCTCACCATCAATGGTTCGCTTGGCGACTGCGAAGCTGCGCGGCCTCGGGCTTCCCACGCCGGTGGTGTCACCCGCGGAGCGGCTGGATGCATTCGTCGACGAGTCGGCGGGACAGTTCGACGGAGCGTTCTCGAACTTCGCGGCATTGAATTGCGTGACAGATCTAAGAGGCGTTGGTCGCGGACTCGCCGCGCTCGTGCGTCCGGGTGGGCGCGTTTTGCTCGTTGTGTTTGGTGTGTGCGCGCCCGGTGAGTGGATCGTGGAACTATTGCGTGGACGTCCTGGCTCGGCGTTTCGCCGTGTGTCGCGGGGCAACGTTGCGGCGCGACTGGGCGGCAAGGAGTTCGTCGTGCGCTATCATCGCCAACATGATCTCGTGACAGCGCTTGCGCCGCATTTCCGACTCGTCGGCCGGCGCGGAATCGGTGTGTGCGTTCCGCCCAGTGCGGCGGAGCCGTGGATTTCGGGTTGGCCGCGCCTGTTGGGAATGCTCGAATGGATCGACGGCATCGTTGCAAAGCCGCTCGCCTATTTCGGCGATCATGTCCTTTACGAATTCGAGAGGACGGTCACCGCATGATCCTGCTTGTCAATCCACGAGCGACGCGTCCGTCGAATCGTCGCTTTCCGCTGTCGGTGATGGCGATTGGCGCGATGCTTCCCGATGACGTCAACTGGGAGATCGTCGACGGCAATCTTCCGGACATCCACGTCCTCGGCGCATTGTCGTCGCACATCGATGCCGCGGCGCAGCGTGGTGATCCGGTTCGTGTGGTGGCGTTTTCCGTAATGCCTGGCCCACAGCTCGCGAATGCGGTACCGCTGACGCGCGAATTCAAGGCGCGCCATCCCGACATTCAGGTCGTGTGGGGCGGCAATTTTCCCAGCCTGTATCCTGCGCCGGTGTTAAACGCTCCGTACATCGATTGGGCGATTCGCGGTCAGGGTGAGGATACGTTCGTCGAGCTGCTGCAGGTGCTCGACGGAGCGCTCGATCCGAAAAGCGTGCGTGGCCTGTGTTTTCGCGAGGCGGACGGAAGCCACTGGATTGCCGAGGAGCGCACGTGGAAGGGGCCTGCCGAGCTGCCCGCGCCACCGTATCACAAGATTGACATCGCGGATTACCTTCGGCCGAGTTTTCTGGGCCAACGATCGGGCGTGTATCAGGCGTCGATCGGTTGCCCGTACGGATGCAAGTTCTGCGGTGTGATCTCGGTGTTCGGCAGCCGCGAGCGGCAACAACCGCCTGAGCGCACCGTGGAGCACCTGAGCTTTCTCGTGCGCGAGCACGGGATGGATTCGGTGCACTTTTACGACAACAACTTCTTCGTCAAGGAAGATCACGCGCGCGAGTTTGCGGAACGTATAAGTCCGCTTGGACTCCGCTGGTGGTGCGAAGCGCGTGTCGACGCGCTGACGCGCTATTCAGACGAGACGTGGCGCATGCTGAAACGTGCGGGCCTGACCATGATGTTCTGCGGCGCAGAGTCGGGTTCCGATGCGGTGCTGAAGAAGATGAACAAGGGAACGACGACAGCGCAGATTCTCGAGGTGGCGGCGCGCTCGCGCGTGCATGGAATCATTCCCGAGTTCTCGTTCGTCTTTGGCGATCCGGATGATCCCGAGCGCGAGATCGACAATACGCTTGCGTTCATTCGGAAGCTGAAGGCGGTGAATCCCGCAATGGAGTTGATCACCTACTTCTATACGCCAACGCCGCAGCGCCGTGGGACATATGGCAACGTCTCCACGTCGAACACGCCAGACACGCTCGAGGAGTGGATGGAGCCCGCGTGGGTGGCGTGGATGACGCACGAGGATCCGATCGTGCCGTGGCTCGACCGACGTCTAAAAGCGAAAGTCGAGGATTTCGAGTTGGTGCTCAAGAGTCGCTTTCCCTCGGTGCAGGACGGCAAGACGGCCGAGTGGGGCAAGGCACTCGGTCGGCTGCTCGCGCGACGTCGCTGGAGCAAAGGCGAGTTCGATGATCCCAAGGTGTTGCGCACCGTACGGCGTTTGGCGCAACACATTCCGGACGACCGGCAGGCGTACGGTCACCTGCGTGCACCAGCCACGAGCGGGCCTGCCGCATGACGACGCTCTCGGCGCGCGACGGCTATCGCCTCTGGGCCACGCATTATGAGGCCGAGACGGCGGTGAGCTATCTGGAGAACGAGCTTATCGCGAGTCTCGGCGTTCCGACGATTGGTGTAAAGTTGCTCGATGTTGGATGCGGCACTGGGCGAAGACTGCGTGATGCGGACGCTGCCCTCGCGGTTGGCGTTGATGCTTCGCCGGAGATGCTCCACCATGGGTCTTCTCTTAACTCGGAATCACTCGGTCAAGCGTTGCGCGCTGTTGCGGACGTGCGCGCCATTCCGATTGTCGAGGAGACGTTCGACGTCGTGTGGTGTCGGCTGATGATCGGGCACATCAACGCGCTGGAGGCGGCATACGCAGAGTTGTCGCGCGTGTGTCGGTTTGGGGGCGTCGTGATCGTGACGGATCTCTCGACGTCTGCGGTCGCAGCGGGACATCGACGCACATTTCGCGATGCAGACGGCGCGACGCGCGAGGTAGAGCATTTCGTGCACTCCATCGAGGCGCAAAACGCGGCCGCTCGCAATGCGGGCCTTGCGATTGTGTTGCGAACAGAAGCTGTCGTCGGACCGAGTATCAAGTCGTTTTACGAGGATGCCGGACGCATGTCGGCGTACGAGTCGCAGCGTGGACTTCCCCTGGTGTCTGCGCAGCTGATGCGAAAAATGGTGGCGTGACATGAATGCGCCGTCGCGCCGGCTTCGGGTCGTCCAGGTCAGCTTTCACCTGGACTCGGAGCGGCGCGCCGCGGACGTGCTGTTGCGCGCGTGGCCGACGCTGCCTGCCGTCGCGTCGGCGGCTTCATCAGCGGACGTGGAAGTGATTGTGGTGCAGGCGGCGCATGCGTCTGAGCGCGTGGACGTGGATGGCGTGGCGTACCACTTTGTCGAGGATGGGACGAGAACGCGGACGCGCGTCATCGATCGCGTGGCCACACTGGAGCCAGACGTCGTGCACGTGCACGGACTCGGGTTCGTGCGTCCGATGCGGCCGCTCGCCAAGGCACTTCGTGGCATACCGATTCTCGTGCAGGATCATGGATCCGTTCTGCCCAAGGGATTGAGGCGTCATGCGTGGCGCTGGGCGTACGACGGAATCGCGGGCGTTGCATTCACCGCACGTGAGCAGGTGACGCCGTGGAAACAGGCGAAGATTCTTCGCGCAGACCTTCCGGTGTTCGAGGTGCTCGAAGGATCGAGCGACTTTACGCCAGGTGATCTCGACGCGGCGCGCGCGACTACAGCGATGTTTGGCGACCCGTGCCTGCTGTGGACCGGACGGCTCGACGCCAACAAGGATCCCCTGATGATGCTCGGCGCATTCGAGCAGGCGGCAAAGCGACTTCCAGACGCGCGGCTCTGGTGTTGTTTTGGCACATCGCCGATGCTTGCCGACGTGGAGCAGCGCATTGCGTCGTCTCCAGAACTTTCTCAGCGTGTCGTGCTCCTTGGCACTCGCCCACACGAAGAACTGGAATTGCGTTTTCGCGCGGCGGACTTCTTTGTGCAGGCGAGCCACAGGGAAGGGAGTGGCTACTCGGTGATTGAAGCGCTCGCGTGCGGAACGACTCCGTTGGTGACCGACATTCCCGCGGTGCGAAAGATCGTTGGCAGCGCGGGATCACTCACGCCCGTGGATGATGCTGCCGCCCTCACCGACGCCATGTGTGCGTGGGCCGCTCGCGACCGGGTGTCACTGCGCCGCACCGCTCGCGCCCGATTCGAGAACGCGTTGACCTTCGAGGTACTCGGCAAGGAACTCCGAGCGGCCTATTTCACGCTCGCCGGCTCAGTCAAACACGAAAGTGTACGCGCGCCGCGCGAGTTGGCCGCCGACTTTGCGCACGCGAACGCAGAGGCGGCCGGATGACTGTGTTACTCCCGCAGCCCGCGCCAAATGCGATCGAAGAGCCGCGCCTACCGTTGCCGAGGCTCGATCCGATTACGCGTCTGCCCATCTTGATCCTGTTTCCGCACAGCCGATGCAACTGCCGGTGCGTGATGTGCGACATCTGGCGCAGCACGACCAAGACCGAGCTTGCGACGTCTGATGTCGCGCGCTGGATTGATGAGTGGCGCGCCCTTGGCGTGGAACGCGTTGTCCTGAGTGGCGGCGAAGCGCTGCTACATTCGGAGCTGTGGGCATTCTGCGACTTGCTCCGCGAGGCTGGCTTTGGCATCACGATTCTCAGCACCGGTTTGTTGCTGCGACGTCACGCCGCCGATCTCGTACTGCGCTGCGACGATGTCGTCGTGAGCCTCGACGGGCCGCAGGCGATCCATGACGCGGTTCGCAACGTGCCGCGCGCGTATGAGCGTCTTGCTGAAGGCGTGGCGGCGGTGAAGGCGGCGGACGCGCGCGTGCTGGTGACTGGTCGGTGCACGATTCAGCGAAGCAACTATGGCAGTCTTCGCGAAGTCGTTGCCGCGGCGCATTCACTTGGGCTCGATCGTATCAGCTTCCTGGCCGCGGATGTGAGCACCGACGCGTTCAACCGGCCAACCGGATGGGATGACGATCGCGTGAGCCAGGTTGCGCTCGAGCGCGAAGACCTTCCATTGCTCGTGGCGGAAATTGATGCGTTGGAGCGAGAGTGCGCAGATGATGTCGCATCAGGGTTCATCGCCGAATCGCCGCTGAAACTGCGTCGACGGTTGAGCCAGTACTACTCAGCGCTGCTCGGCGTTGGCGAGTTTTATCCGAATGATTGCAATGCGCCATGGGTGTCGACGGTCATCGAGTCCGACGGCACCGTGCGTCCGTGCTTCTTCCAGCCGCCGCTCGGCAACATCCATACGGCGGGCAGTCTCGGAGAGATACTGAACTCGGCGGAAGCAGTTGCGTGGCGCAAGGGACTGGACGTGCAGCGGGATGCGATCTGCCGTAAGTGCGTATGCACGCTGTCGCTTTCACACGCTCGCGCGGGATGACAACGCTCCTCGAGAACGCGACCGTCGTTCACTACGATCGCATCGAGGCAACACCACTCGGCTTCGTGGAGGGTCTCGTTGACCCGAGTGTGCCGAGTGATGCGTTCTGCGTCGACCTGCGCGATCATTTCGTCTTTCCGGGGTTGATCAACGCGCACGATCACTTGCAGCTCAACAACGTTCCTCCGGTGCCGCACACGCGGCCGTACGCGAACAGTTACGCCTGGATCGATCAGTTCGAGGGACATCGCCGCGATCCGGGTGTCGCGGCGGCGGTTGCGGTGCCATCAGCAGCGCGACATTGGCACGGTGGATTGAAGAATCTTCTCGTCGGCGCGACGACCGTTGCGCATCACGATCCCTGGCATCCAGTACTCGAGGATCCCGAGTTTCCGGTGGGACTACTTCGCCAGTTCGGTTGGAGTCATTCGCTCGGTCTTGGCGCGCCCCGCGACGGCGAAACGCCGCGTTATGGCCCGTACGTGCTGGGAAGCTTCGCCGCAACGCCAGCAGGGCAGCCGTGGATGATCCACCTGGCGGAAGGGACGGATGACATCGCGCGCGCTGAACTCGGACAGCTCGACGCGCTTGGTTGTCTCGCGGCGAACACGGTGCTCATCCACGGTGTGGGCCTTACGCACGCCGATATCGATCGTGTGATTGAGGCTGGCGCGAGTGTGGTGTGGTGTCCGGCGAGTAATCTCGAGATGCTTGGGCAGACGCTCGACCCGAACCAACTCTTCGACGCGGGCCGGTTGCTCCTCGGTACGGACTCGCGTCTCACTGGATCACGCGACTTGTTGGATGAATTGCGCGTCGCCGCAGCGCACAGCGATCTCTCACCGAGTGATTTGCTGCGGATGGTTACGGCCGACGCGAGTCGTATTCTTGGCTTGACGGAGTGCGGCAGCCTGTACGTGGGGCAGAATGCGGACTGCGTGATTGTTCGCGCTACTGGAGATCCGTATGCGACACTTCTCGGGATGGATCGGCGAGAAATTCGCGCTGTCGTGCGTGGTGGTAAGCCTTTGATCGCTGATCCGGATTTCGCGGAATGGTTTGCGCAGTGTGGCGTCGAAGTGATTCCCGTGCGTCTTGATGGCCGGCCAAAGCTCATGGCGCGACACGTTGTGCTGAGCGACGCGATGGAATTGGAGCGCGGGCTCGAGGTCGATTAGTGGCTACGGCAGCAAACTCCGAGACGACGAGTTCGAATCGAGCCTGGCGAACAGGCGCCAGGGCGCTCGACTTTGTCGTCATTTGCGCGACTGATCAACGCGCGCTCACTTCGCAGTCTGTGAGGCACTCCGTCGCCACTACTCGTTTCTTGCGGCCGTACGCGTCAATGCTCGCCGAAGCAGGCGACCTGCGGCGCGATACACAAATGGCGCGAACGGTCGCAACCGTAAAGCTGCTGCAACTGCCGCACGAGCGTCCGCCCAACGTCCTAGCACCGCCGATTCATCGGCGGCGCGCACCAAGTGCATCGCCTGCCGTGCGCGCGCCGTCGATCGCAAACGGGGGTCCATCGTCCGCTCGGCAAACCCCCTGTACATGTCCGCCAATCCAAGGTTCACGCGAGGATCGCCGAAGGTCGCGCTGCGGTGAGAGCGCACTTCGAGGAGCGGTTCGGCGACCAGCCCGCACTCGTAACCTTCCGCGAGACGAAGCCAGAGCTCGTAGTCCGACCACGGCCACGATGCGTCGAAACCGCCAACTTCGCGCAACAGAGATCGCTGTACCATTACCGACGGAAGCGGGATGTTCGCGTCGAGTGCCAGCACCTGCTGGAGAATCCAGCCCGAGTGCGCTTCCCATTGCTTGAATCTGTTTGTGGGCAGCGCGGCGCCACCCGCATCAATCATCTCCCGCCCAGTGTAACTCCAGCGCAAGTGCGGGTTGCCCGCATGGAGCGCGAGTTGGCGCTCGAGCTTTTGCGGCACCCATCGATCGTCCGAATCGAGAAATGCGATCCACTCGGCGCGCGCCAGAGCAATGGCAACATTTCGGAGGAGCGCCGGATTGCCGGTATGCTCGTGCTTAAGAATTATCATACGCGGCTCGGCGAGCGACTCGAGCCAAGCGACTGTGTCATCGGTGGATCCGTCGTCCACGACGATCAGCTCCCAGCCGGACATCGTCTGCGCCCGCACGGACTCTACCGCCTCGCGCAAATAGTCGAGGCGATTGAACGTTGGGAGAATGATCGACGCAGCAGGACTCACGATATCGGGTATGCAACGAGACGCACTGGTGCGCAAGTTCGCGGCGCGTGAAGTTCATCGAATCATGCCGATAAGAACGCGAGTCCAAAAGTGAAGCTCGCCCTCCTCATGCCCGGGGGCGTCGATCGCACCGGCGAGGATCGCGTGATACACGCCTTTCTCTGGCTGATCGAACGCCTGGCGAGCCGGCATGAGGTGCACGTTTTCGCGTTCAACCAGGAACCGCTTCCCGACGAGTGGCCGTTGCTCGGCGCTCAGATTCACAACATTGGAATGTCGGGCAGATGGCGGCAGCGACTCCTTGCCACCTTTGCGAACGAGCACCGCCGTTCACCCTTTCATGTCATTCATGGCTTGTTCGGATGGGGCGGCACGTACGGCGCCTTGCTTGGGTGGCGACATCATCTTCCCGTGCTGTTTCACCCCGAGGGAGGTGAGTTCGTGGCAATGCGCGACATCGGCTACGGAATGCGAAGCACGGCGCGAGGACGACTCGAGCTGCGCGTCGCTGTCGCGGGCGCAGATCGCATCACGGTTGCGTCGACGTACATGCAACGTCTCGCCGCCACACTGCGCATCCAGGCAGAACGAGTGCCGATCGGTGTCGCACTCGACCGCTGGCCAGCGCGTCCGCCTCGCGCACGTGACAGTTCGCAACCGGCGCGGCTGCTCCACGTGGGTGACATTCGCCCCGTAAAGGGACAGGCAACACTCCTTGCAGCGGCGACCATCATGCAAGACGCAGGTTTAGACTTCGAACTCGACATCGCTGGACTCGACACCATGAACGGTACGATGCATCGCTCCATTCATGCTATCGCACTTGGCGACAACCTTCACTGGCACGGTGTACTGCGTCGCAACGCTCTTCGAGCCCTGATGGATCGCGCCGACATTCTCCTGATGACATCGCGTCACGAGGCGGGACCGCTCGTTGTGTTGGAGGCCGCCGTAGCGGGGGTGCCCACCGTCGGCACGAGCGTCGGCCACATTGCCGATTGGGCGCCTGATGCCGCCCTCACTGTTCCGGTGGGCGACGCGGATGCGCTCGCGCGAGAAACCATCGCTTTGCTTGCCGACGAACTACGACGTCTCGCCATCGCTCGCGAAGCGCAGCGTCTCGCAGTCGCCATCGACGCCGACAGCACCGCGGCGTCCTTCGAGCGCATTTACGCGGAGTTGTGCGCATCGTGAACCGGTCAATCGTCGACTTCATTCCGACCAGCGATCCGCTGCTCCGGCATCCTCGGCTCGAGTACTCCGCCGAGTTCCGCGTGCTCGGCATTCGAACACTGTTCGAGTCCAACAGCCGATATGTCATCGGCGTCGTTGGTGATGCGTTCGGTGCATGGCGAGCGCAAACCATGGAAACGCAGGCTGCTGATGACGTGGTGCGCATCACGGTCATCGTTCACGACCATCCCGACAGTGCGGATGTTGATGCCCCTGTTCGTCACATCAGTACGGACGACGGGCGTCTCCTCGTACACTCTCCCGGTAGTGTCGCCGTGGTCGATCCGTTGCGGCGCGAAAGTCGCGCGTATGTCACGACGGAGTTGGCGGCAGACACGAGGCGATTCTGCGACGCCGTTCTCGAGGCGATCACGTTCGCACTTCTCACAGATTTCGACCGGCATCCCATTCACGCCGCGGCCATCGCGCGCGGTGGTCGCGCGATACTGCTTGCGGCGCCGAGTGGCACGGGGAAGAGCACAATTGCCTACCTCGCTCACCGGTCCGGCATCGACGTACTCGGCGACGACCATGTCTGGATCCAGCGCGAACCTGCGTTTCGTGTCTGGGGAGGGCCGTTGAAGGTGCGGTTGCTCGCGGATGCGTCTGCACACTTTCCGGAGTTGGCCGGTATCGAACCGAGTGCGCAAAAAAGCGCGATTGCTATGGGTGTTGCGCACCCTCCGTGCGATCGCGCGACGGTGTGCGTGATGACGCGCGGGACGCGGGTGGCGCTCGAGCGCGTTGCGGGGTCTCAGTTGCGGCGGGAGCTGGCGCA
>JBDTMO010000140.1:0-10119 GCA_039934235.1 bacterium
TCTGTACGCCCTCGAGCGCGGCATCCATGTGTTTGGCGCCAGCAGCATGGGTGCGCTCCGTGCCGCCGAGACGGACATGTATGGCACCATCGGCGTGGGCGAGATCTACCGCATGTTCGCCGAGGGCGAGCTGGACGACGATGATGAAGTGGCGCTCGCACATGGCTCGAGTGACGATGGTTACCGGCCGTTGTCGGAAGCGCTCGTGAACGTTCGCGCCACCTTGAAGAGCGCCGTGGCATCGGGCGTCATCGACGCGTCGCTCGCGGCGTGCTTGATCGATTGCGAGAAGTCCGTGTTCTTTCCCGAGCGCTCGTATCGGCACATGTTCGAAACCGCTGCGGCTGCGGGAGAAGACCTGGTTTCGCTCGAGCGGCTCCGTGAGTTCGTCCGCACGTCGCGTGTGGATCAGAAGAGACTGGACGCGATCGCCCTTCTCGAACGCATCCGCGACCTGCCTCGCCCGCTCGCGCCGCATGTGCCGTCGTTCGAGCTCGAATGGACCGGCAACTTCAAGGCGCTCTACGATCAGGATCGGAAGGTGTTGGTGGACGACACCGAGATCCCGCTCGCGGCGATTCATACACATGCCGCGCTTCATGCGCCGAACTACCTGACGTTGAACGCACAGGCGCTCGATCGCTCCCTTATGCCTGTACTTGCCGACATGCTTGGCATCACTGCGTCGCCGGATGAAGTGACGGCCGAGAACCGGCGCTTTTGCGTGGAGCGGCAACTCGGGTCGAGCGAAGCACTCGTCGAGTGGCGGCGGCAGAACAATCTGTCCGCAGAGGACTTCGCGAAGATGATGCTGGATCAGGCGCGGCGCCGCATCCTGCATCGCTGGCTGATTCATCGCCGTTCGTATGTTGGCACCACGCGTCTCGTATTGGACGAGCTGCGACTGCGCGGCGACTACCAGCACTGGGCTCGGCGCGCTGTCGAGTACGAACGGCTGCTCGCGGATCGGTCAATTGACGACGATATCGCCAACGAAGCCGCGCGCGCCGACGACGAGCGGCTCACGAACGTGGAGCTCGCCGTCGATCACATTCGGGCGACCCCGTGCCGCATGCCGATGGCGTATCACAAGTGGGCTGACGAAACCGGCATCCTGCTTGGACGCCTGCGAATCGATTTGCTGCGAGCGCGTGACGCTCGCCGGCGGACCGCGCGCCAACTCGACCGGCTCGTTGACGTCGGGCCGGCATGAGCGCGTCGCCACGCCTTCGTATTCTTCGCATTCGTCGTCCGGCGAACCTGATTACGGCGCAAGCGTTCGAAGACCTATTCGATCGCCAATTTGCGACGATCTTCGACGTGTCCTTCGCGCCGCTCGAAGCATGGTGCCACGATGTGCTCGGTGCGCCGGGCTCGCCGTTCGATGTGCACGCCGCCGCGGCGCGTTTTAGCGCCGCCGTGGCACGCAACGACTTTTTCTGCCCGAGCTACGAGTGTATTCCCTTGACGCCGCTGTTGCTTGCGGCGCGGAACCGTGCAGCTTCGCCGGCGCGACTGCTGTTCATCGCGCACGCGCCAGGGATCTACGCGTTCGAGTGGGCGTTGCTGCGACCGCTGCTTGCGATTGGCGACGTCATCATCGCGCCCACCGAGAGCGCGCGCCGCATGATTGACTATTTGTGTCCGGAACTCGCTCCGTTCGTGCGAACGATGCCGCATCCAATGGGGCGGCTAACGCGAACGAGCGGTCGGTCGCGGCCGCCGAGGATTGCGAGCCTGGGGCGCATTCACGCACAGAAGCTGACGCATCGGCTCATCGAAGCGATGGCGATACTGCGGACGCGGAACACGGCCGGTTTACAGCTCGAGATTGGCGGACCGCTCGATGACGGCGGTTGGCCTGGTCCGCATCCATACACACTCACGCTGCGCGAAAAGGTGCGGCGTCTTAAACTCGATGACTGCGTCACATTCGCGGGTCCAGTGCGTGGCGACACGGCGAAGAGCGCATTTCTCTCCAGCGCCGACGTCGTGGTCAATCTTTCCGTGACCATCGAGGAGTCGTTCGGCAAGACGCCCGTGGAAGCGCTTGGCATCGGCGTTCCAGTGGTGGGAACGGATTGGGTGGGGTTGCGCGATACGATTGGCCCGTGCGGACGGCTTGTACCTGTCGCTCCCTCTGGCGACGTCGTCAGCGTGGTAGACGTGGACGCGCGCCACGTGGCAGATGCCATCCAGGCCGCTCTCGACGCGCCGCCGCTCGCCGAGCGGTGCATCGAGTGGGCGGAGCAATTCGGTCCGGCGGTGATCCTGCCCTTGTATCGCACAACGTTGGAGGCGGCGGCGGCCGCCAAGGGGCGCACGAACACCGTACCCGACTGGCCGGACGTTGACGTGAGCGCGGCGCCGACCGTTGGCCTGCTCGCTGACGCGCCGCCGTTGAGCGCCTTCTCGTGGCGCGATGTCTTCGATATCAACCTTGCATCGTGCGACGCCGTGCGGCGCGACTGGGCCGGCGACATCGTGCTGCCGAGCAACGAAGGCACGCGCGTCCGCGGCATTCTCATGAGCGCCGTGGAGCCATCACTCAAGCTGTTCGCGGCAAACCTGCCTCCGTATGTGACGCCAAGGCGCGAAGCTCGCCCGCGCCCGCGTGCCGCCGCGCTCGACGTGTTAGATCGGTTGGAGCACGCGTCAATTGGGCACGGCCTGGTTGCAGGACGTGCGGCGTGTCTTCGCGAACTCATCGCGGGCGGTCGTCTTACGGCCGCGGAAGCGGCGCTCGAGTGCGCTGCTCACGACGGCCTGCACCCTGGTCTCGTGGGCTTCTGGCGTGCAGAGTTGGCACTGGCGCGCGGTGACGCCGCGGCGGCGCTCACACTGTCTGCTGCTACAGCGCGTGAGCGAGATCTGGGCGAGTCCGATTGGCCACTGATACGCCAGGTGGCACGACTCGCGCGCCGCGCCGCGCTGCCGGGCGCGGCCCTGCCTGTCGTCCTCGCCTGGTTGGATCGGTTTCCTGATTCGCAGGAATCGGGTCCGGTGTGGTTGGACGCGTGCGTTAGCAGCATGCGAGCGAGAGAATCGATTGACACCGCTGAGCAATACTGCGCGCACGCGCGCGCGTTGCTCGGCGACATGCCAGCCGTTCAGAAATGCAGCGCGATGGTCGTGAGAGCTCGGCAGGAGCGGATGCTCAGCGCGTAGGTGATGCGCGGTCCCCGGCGACGACGCGGGGGCGTGCGGGACGGATTCGAATGCAGGTGAGTGCATGCGAAACTTGGCGATCTGTGGTCGGACGCTCCCGGCGATATATCCGCACAGCGAATCGATGGAGGCGGTGTCCATCGATGGGGTTCGCGTTGTGTGCGCCGTAATCGAAACGGCCGATCGGGGGTTTGATCCCGCACTCGACGCCAATGCGTCCAGCGTCCTTGTGCGCGTGCGACGCTTCTCGTGCAACTATCGCGACAAGAGCTTCGTCATGCGGGCGGCCGCGCAGCTACCGAACAACAAGTTTTTCGTGATCGGGTCCGAGTTCGTCGGCGACGTCGTCGCAGTCGGAGGCGACGTGCGCCGAGTGCGCGTCGGCGAGCGCGTGATCGGGGACAACAGCTATCCGCACGTGGGTCCGGGCGACGCGCCAGGCCGCCGCGGTGCGCATGGCGGTATTCCCACCAATGGTGCGTCCGGCGAGTACCTCGTGTTGCATGAAGACAAGGTGATTGCGATTCCACCCGGCATGCCTGACGATGTTGCCGCGGCTTTCAGCCTTGGCGCGCAAACGGCGTTCAGCATGGTTGCCAAGCTTTCGCCGGCACGCGGAGAGCATGTGCTGGTCACGTCCGCGAAGTCGAACACGTCGCTGTTCGCCATCGAAGCGCTCCGCGAGCGCGGGGTGAACATCTACGCCACGACAACGACGGAACGTCACGTCGATCGCCTCAGGTCGCGCGGCGTCAGCGAGGTGTTCGTCGTGGATGCCACGCTGCCCTTCTCGCGCCACGATGCGTTGGTCGCGATGGCTCGCCAGGTGGGCGGATTCACCGGCGTCATCGACCCCTTCTTCGATTTGCATTTACTCAAGGTCCTGCCGCTGCTGCGCAACGGCGCACGCTACGTGAGCTGCGGTTTTCATGACCAGAGCGGCCTGACTCCCAGTGCCACGAGCGCGACCGCAACGGATTATCGTGCCGCGATTTGTACCGCGATCGTGAAGAACATCACGCTCCTGGGCAACTGTGTCGGTTTGCGGTGCCATCTCGAAGAGGCCGTTGCGGCGTACGCGAGTGGCAAGGTGGACGTGGCCATCGACTCGGTGTTCGACAGCGAACGTGCGGGCCCCTTTCTGATGCGGACGTTTGCGGCGCCGGAGCGATTCGGCAAGGTGGTATATGCCTATCAATGACACCCTGCCAGCGTTCGCAGCGCCCGCCGAGACGCATGCGTCAATTCGCGACGAGTTGCTTTACGTGATTGCGCGAGCATCCGCACCGTTCGAACGGGCATCGCTGCCGTGCTTCGGCGCGCCCCGACGTCCGGTGTCGGATCGAGTCGCGGAGCGGCGCGAAGAGGAGTGGATTCGATTGGTGGCGCGAGGTGATCGACAAGCGTTCGCTGATCTACTCGCGGCGCGAGGACTCGACATTGCCCATGCCCGCCGCGGGCTCGCGGACGTCGATGTCACCGATGCAGAGACGCTTCCCCTGTGGGCGCGCGACGTCCTGACACTTTGGTCTGAAGACCCGATTGATGTCGACGTCGAGCCCATACCCGCATTTGCGCTCGGTGAACTGGCCGACGCACACTCGCTAAGGCTGGTGGGGGCGGATGCTGCGGCCGCGTGGCCACTGCACGGCCTGTTCGAACCGCTCATTCGTCGCGGTGCGGCGCAGCTGCGGACAATCGCCAACGAATCAGTGGTGCCCATCGGTGCAGCCGCCCAACGACAGCTGCTTGCCGCACTGGCGCAACGCCTATGCAGTCACTGGAACACGTTGCTGTACCATCGCGTGAGCGTCGCTGATATTCTTGCCGATCATCCCGGTGCCGCCGGGCAGACCATTCAGGGGGCGTTCTTCGGTGATGACGCGCCTGTCCTGCACCAGTGGGCAGCATTTCTTCGCAGCTATCCGGTGCTCGCGCGGCTCATCGCCGTGGCGTATCGCAACTGGTGCACTACCACCGCTGAGCTGATAGCGCGCCTCAACGTGGATCGTGCGCGTCTTTGCTCGACGTTCTTACCCGACACGCCCGACACGCCCGACACACTCGGCACACTCGGTGCGCTCACGGAGTGCTCGGTGGGCATGGGCGATTCGCACGATCATGGACGCAGCGTTGCTATCCTGACGTTCGGATCAGGCACCAGGGTCGTTTACAAGCCGAAGGACATTGGCGTCGCCACCGCGTACATGCAGCTCGCGGATGCGCTCAACGCCGAAGGGATCGAACCGCAGTTGCCGACACGCCGTATCGTCGAGGGTGATGGATACGGCTGGGAGGAGTTCGTAGCGCAGGCTGCGTGCGAATCACTCGACGGAGTACGCCGTTTTTACGTACAGATTGGAATGCATGCGCGCCTCGTGCAGCTGCTGGACGGCATGGACTTCACCGGCGACAATGTCATTGCTGGCGGTGATGCTCCGGCTCTTGTGGATCTCGAAGTCCTCCTGGCGCCACACATTCCTCTTCCAGGCCAGGCACCCTCTGCCGACGAGGTGCTGACGCGTGGATTCGACTCTCCCGCGCGCGGGTGTCTCATCTCCGCAAAGATCCTGGGGGAGCGGGGGCGGCCCGCGGCCGAACTCGCGGCGCTCGCGCCGTCCACAGAATGCGTCGCGCCTTTCAAGCAGCGCGTCTTACGCAGCTCTGCCAACGGACCCACGCTCGTCGATGCCTACCCGGAGTTTCCCGGCTTCCGCGCTACGCCTTCGCTCAACGGTGTGCGTATGCAGTCGACCGACTTCTTCGACGACGTGGTGGCAGGCTACGTCCAGATGGGCGAACATCTCCGGCGGCTCCATGCGCATCTCGCTTCCGAGACGGGACCGCTCGCACCGTTGCGGCACGTGCTCGTTCGTTGCCTGTGCCGAGACACGCACATCTACGCGCGCATGCTGCAATCGAGTGTCACGCCGGCGCGGTTGCGCGACGGAGTCGAACGCGAGCTCTGCCTCGAGCGGATGTGGATGGCTCGCTTCTCGAACGTCGCCGTCGTCGCCGCCGAGATCGAATCGCTGCGCGAGCTCGACATTCCACTGTTTGCATCGTGTCCAAGCTCGGCACCGCTGTTTCAGGAGGGTGCAGTTCTCGTCGAGGACTTTTTTGTCGAGACAGCGTGGGATCGTCTGACGGAACGCGTCCGCGCCATTCCGTCGTCGACACGTGAGCACGACCGCGAGCTCATCGAGAGCGTGTTGTTCACGCTCGCCCCACCCGTGCGGCGGCGCGTGGCCCCGAGCGCGGTTATGCCAGCGCGCGTTGCAGATTGGCTTGCGGCCGCCGAACACGTTGGAATGGAGATCGTTGCCGCCGCCGCTGGCAGTACCGATGCGCCGAAGTGGATTGGTGGAAAATATCATCCTTGGAATGACTGTTGGACGTTCGGCGTCGTATCGGACGATCTATACAGCGGTGCCGCCGGCATTGGGCTCGTGCTGGCGGAGTTGGCGCGGGCGACCCGTTCATCCGAATTGGCTCGCGTCGCGTCGGCAACACTGCATGGACTTGGCCGGCGTCTCGCGCACGTTCCCGCGCAGATGCGTGCCAATCCGGTGGCTCATCCGCCAGGTGCAAGCTTTGGCTGGAGCGGTCGGCTGTATGCGTGCGATCGTGGAAGCGCTCTCCTCGATGACGATTCGCTTGGTGATGGACCCGCAACGCTCGTTAAGAGTCTCGCGCAGCTTGGGCGTGCGGAGCTTTCCGAGCTGCTGGGGAGGGCAGACGCCTACGACGTGGGGACGGGAGCTGCGGGGCTAATGCTTGTCGCGCGCGCCGTGCGGGCTGGCTCTGATGCGGATCGAGCGGAGATCGCCGCGGCAATCGGCGAGTTGCTCGCCGAGCGCGCCGCGAACGGTGCGATGGACACGCCACTCTATCCAACGCATGCCCATCCTCGCGGAGTCATTGCGAGAGTGCTCGACAGCGCGGGAGTCATGGCCGCGATGCCTACACTTGGAGACCAGCTGTCCATTTTGTCGGCCGCGCGCGCTGACGCGCGATTGCGCGATGTCGCGCTTGGATCCGTGGAGCGCGCGCTCTCGGAGGCTATCACTGACGGCGACGGACTGCGTTGGCTCGAGCGCGGAGAGCTTGCACTGGCGGCGCACGCTGTCGCAAATGGCTCCGGATATCTCGCCATCGCAGAGGACGCCGGAGAACGACTTTGCGCCTTGAAGGCACGCACCGGACGATGGCTGCCCGAGTGCCTGCTGGCAGACCGATACAATCTCTCGGCCGTCGTGGGCCTTGGCGCCGTCGCGCACTTCCTTCTCCAACTTGCAGCTCCGGGGCGGCTTCAGTCTTACCGCACGCTGGAGTAGGAGGCTCATGCCCTCGTCCCCGCAATGGCGCACGGAGCCGACCGGACTGCTCCGCGAAGCGCGAGACATCCGCAGGCTCTCGCTCGAACAATGGGGCGACCGCAAGGTGACGACCGTCATCGGACAACATGCGAGCATTCGTATTGCGCTCGAACGCGTGGCGCGTATCGCCCCCGCGGATGGTCCGACGATTCTTACCGGAGAAACTGGCACGGGGAAGGAGCTGTTTGCGCGCGCTCTTTACCTGCTGAGCGCACGACGCGGCAAACCGTTCATCAGCGTGAATTGCGCGCAATATCACGACAGTCAACTGATCGCCAGCGAATTGTTCGGTCATCGGCGGGGAAGCTTTACGGGCGCCGTGGGCGATCATCGCGGCGTGTTCGAGGCAGCTGCGGGCGGCGTCGTCTTTCTCGACGAGGTGGGCGAGCTCACGCTCGGCGCACAGTCGATGCTCCTCCGCGTGCTCAGCGAGTCCGAGATCATTCCGGTGGGAGACACAGCGGCGCGCGCGGTTGACGTTCGCGTCATTGCCGCCACCAGTCGCGATCTGCCAAGCATGGTCGTGGCCGGCGCGTTTCGATCCGACCTGTATTATCGCCTTCGGCACATGCACATCCACGTGCCGGCCGTGCGCGAGCGCGGTGACGATTGGGAACTCATTGCCGCCGACCAGCTTCAACGACTCGTGGCAACAACGGGCCGCCGGAAGCAGCTCGCCGACGACGCCGTGGCGCTGATGTCCGACTATCCGTGGCCGGGCAACGTGCGTGAGCTGAAGAGCGTCGTCGACACCGGCTTCCACATGGCGGACGGCGACATGATCGATGCGTCCGTGTTCGCGCAGGAGCTCGAGTCAGTCTCGCGAACGGCGCAACTGCAACGCGTGCCAATGGCCGATGGCCGGCGCGATCCGCTGCTTCGCATGTTCGAGGATGAGGAATCGTTCTGGGACGTGGTGCATCGGCCGTATCTCAATCGCGAACTCAGCCGCGCTGAGGTCAAGGCGATCCTGGAGCAGGGGCTGCAACGTTCGCGCGGCAGCTATCGCCGGTTGCTTGCCTTGTTCAGGATCGACAGCGCGGACTATTTGAAATTCATGGACTTTCTCCGCCATCAGCGCCTCAAGCCGGAATGAGGTTGTCCCCATGGACACCGTTGTTCTCACCGGCCTCGATCGCACGGTCGATCGAGCCGGATATCACCTTCCGCAGGCGCTGGTATCGGATGCCGCCCGCCTCGGCCTCCGGGCCGTCGCGGCGCAGCTCTCGGCGAGTCTCTCCAATTCGCTGTACTTCGAGGCGCCGCTAGACGCCGAGTCGCGGCGCGTGGACCTGATCGTGCGCGTGGATCGCATTGCCGGCGCGATGCTCACGCGACACGTGAGTCGCTCGACGAACCCCAGCCTTCAAACTGGACCGATTTGGACGCGCATCCATGAGCTGGCCGCGCGCTGGCAGTCCGCAGACTCCGTCTTGCGCGCCGCCGGTGCGGCAATGTGGCTCGAGTTCGATGTCGAGCCGGACACGTGCGACCGCATCACGACGCAACGCGAGGGATGTCCACCCGGCGTCTTCTTTGATTTTACGCCGGCGGCGTACAGCCAGCGATCGCGCGAGCGACGGTTCGAGCTCGTCGTGGCGGCGCTCGCCCCTCTTACGGACTCCGCAACGAAACGCGATCCACGCTCAGCGATTCGACGGTGTATCGACGCACTCCCCGCTAACGCAGCGATTAGCTCGGTGGGCGTCCTGCTTCCGCGCGACGCGTCCACGATTCGGCTGTGTGTGCGTGGCGTCGCGCATCACGAGCTCGCTAACTACTTGCGCGCAATTGGGTGGCCGGGCTCTGTGCAGCGGCTCGAGCAACTCATCCACACAATGGACACGCCGGAACATGCCGAGCGGCCGATCGCTGGCTTGATTCACCTCGATGTTGGCGTGGAGCTCAAGCCACGCGTCGGGATCGAGTACCGTTTTCGGCGGCGAGTGCAAGTGCGCGGAGTGGTGACCGAGACGGCGTTTCTCGAGCGGCTCGTGCGCGAGGGGCTGTGCGCGCCGTTCAAGCGCGACGCCATGCTCACGTGGCCGGGGTGCAGTCTCGATCAAATGCCCCACGAGTTATGGACCAGTCTCGTGCTCCGTCGCATCAATCACATCAAGCTGATGTATGACGATGCGCGCGATCCGCATGCCAAGGGCTATCTCTGCATGAGCCACGCATTTCGTGCGCGCCCGCGCCCGCGCCCGCGCTCGAGCGACGCGCCGGTCGTCGGGATGCAGGCGTCTACGCAATAGAGCGCTCGCTCCGCATCGGCGACTGTGCTGCCGAATTAGAAATCTCTAATGCGCGCTGTGGCCGGGAGTTGCGTGATAATCAGATGAGGCATGCGCGTTGCCTTGACGGTGGTGGAGAACCTTTTGTCCAACCACACGCAGGAGGCGATGTGCCCGCACCTGGCCCTGCTGACCGGAAATCCTTTTGGCGGACTGTTTGCAAACCGGTATCCTGTGCTGCGTTTTGGCGTAAATTTCAACCTGCCGCTATTTGGTGATAAAACTGCCAAAGCGCAGCTTGGACGCGTGAGTCAATTTCTTGCACAACGTCCAGGATT
>JBDTMO010000141.1:0-10105 GCA_039934235.1 bacterium
CGGAGCCACCGAGCACGCATCCAGTGTCCGCGATTCATACGCAGCGCTGGCCAATGCCCGACGCGACATTGCGGACCTCCGTCGTCGTCGTGCAGACGCAGAAAAGCGCGCTGACTACCTGCGCCACGTCGTAGGTGAAATCGAGGGCGCAAAGCTCGTCGAAGGCGAAGACGTCCGATTGGAAGACGAAGCGCGTCGCCTTGAAAATGCGGAAGAATTGCGCGAGCTCGCGACAGGAATCTCGACGGCCATCGAGGGCGACGAGGAAAGTCTCTTGCAGCGACTAGCGGGCGTGGAACGCCTCCTTGCAAGCATCCAACGCATCGATCCAACACTCGGGCGTCTCCAGGAGATTTACGACAACGCCTATTACAGCCTCGAAGCGCTCGCACGCGAGCTCGACGAATACGAGTCGTCCGTGGAGCTGGATCCCGCTCGCCTCGAGGAAGTTCGGCGTCGTCGCGACCTACTCTTCAAGCTGACCAAGAAGTACGGCAGCACGCTCTCGGAAGTCGTGGAGCAGGGTCGGGTCGCCCGTGCCGAGCTCGATCTGGTCGACTCCGCGGATCTCGACCTACGGCTGCTCGAAGGCGGCGAGCGCACCGCACTCGCCGCGCTCGAGGAGCGTTCTCGCGCACTATCGACACTTCGGAGCGCTGCGGCCGAGCGGCTCGGCCGCGCAGTTGACGAGGTACTGCCGGATCTTGGGATGAATGACGGGCGGTTTCATGCCGTGCTTCTACCACTGCGCGAAATTGGCCCGGATGGCGCGGAGGCGGTGGAGTTTCGGGTATCGCTGAATGTGGGACACGAGGAGCGTCCCTTGGCGCGCGTTGCGTCCGGCGGTGAGCTCTCGCGCGTGATGCTCGCGCTCAAGACAATTCTCGCGCGGCTCGATCGCGTGGGAACGCTCATCTTCGACGAGGTCGATGCGGGGATTGGTGGCCGCGTCGGACTGCAAGTCGGCGAAACCATGCGGCGTGTCGCGAGCTATCACCAGGTATTTGCGATTACGCACCTGCCACAGATCGCGGCGCGCGGACATCACCACATTCTCGTCAGTAAGGGCGCACGCGGCGGCGTAACGACTGCTGACGTCACCGTACTGGAGCAGGATGCGCGCGTCGCCGAGATCGCCCGCATGCTCGGCGGCGATCCCGAGAGCGAGGTGAGTCGCGCGCATGCACGCGAATTGCTCGAGAGCGCGGCCGCGCTACCTGCAGAGTCGCCAGCGCGCGTGAAGCGCTCGCGCCGGCCCGGTCTATCGTCCTGAACGTCGCTCGCGACGAACAGGACTCAACGCTTCGACAGGACGTTGAAGAACAGCCGCACTTGAAGCTGGTCGCGCTGTAAACGCGCCACTCCCTCGTCGCCGCTGATCGTCTGCAGATGCGTAAGGGATACTTCGATCGGCGCAGTTGACCGGCCGCGAACATACGAGTCAAAGGTTGAATATCGCAGCCCTACTCCCACGCGTTGCGCATTGCGCGCGGAGGTGTTCGGCACAAACGCAGGGATGACACTGCACAAGGCGCAGTCCGCAATCGCACCGCGATCGTAAGTTGGAGCTCCTGTGCGCTCGAACCCGTAATGCGCATCGAGTGCGAAGGATTCTCCGAGTAGTAAGCGTGGCGTGAGGTCGAGCCCAATGACTGCTCCAGACGTCCGCGTCGCCGGTCCAAAAAACGGAACGGGCCAGAACGCTTCGGGATCACCAGCGAGTGGCGCATTCACCGTGCGCGCGAGGTACTTCGTGTAGCGCGCCGCAATGGTGCCGCCAAAAACTCCGGACATCACATCCATTGCCGTCTTCAGCTCCACGGCCGAACCGTCCGACGCGCTGATGACGCCAAGATGTTTTGCCGAATCCGACTGAAGCACTTCGTACCTGAATGCGGCCCCAACGGCGAGTCGCGATTGCCACCGCGGCGTCACGAGTGTATCGGCACGAAATCCATCGAACACCATGAACTGCAGTCCCACCGTCGCGCCGCCCAGGACGAGCTTGTTATTCGTTTGCAGTGAGTCGAGCTGGCCGCCGAGTGGGCCTTGCAACAATCCGGGAACTCCGTTGCGGCCCTGCAAGTCGATGTACGAGAAACTCGGCGCTTGGGTAAATACTCCTGTTGCGGCGCCGGCGTTCGCTCCGAGGTACTTCTGGACGCGCCCGTTGATCACCGCGCGCTGCGCGTCGATACTCTGTGCGAGCGCGCTCCCCTCTCGCGGTGCGATGAGCGCAGTCGCGGTGTCCGTGCCAAGCGCCGCCTTCACGGCATCAGCGAACTGCCGTGCGAGCGCGGCGGCGGACGTCGCATCGGTTGGATTCAGGTTCACCGCAGCACACCCCGATGCGGTGGGGTTGGTGGGGCATTTGCTCACGAGCGTCGCCAGGCTATCGGCAGCACTCTTGTAGGCAGTGTAGACCACGAAGTTCTTGGCAGCCGCGCTGGTCCGCGCGCCTGTCGGAACGAATCCCACGTTTGCGCCAGATTGGGTCGTCGCCGTTCCTGAATCTGTATTCACTTTCACGGAAACGCCCCGCCGCGTTTGCACGAGGGGTACCAATACGCCGATCGTCAGTCGACGTGTGAGGCCGTACTCCAGCACGATCGGGGTCGTGACGATGCGTGCATCGCTTTGCACGGCGAGCCGGCCGAGCGACAGCTTCGTTTGCGCATCGCCTGTTAGCGTCTGCAGCCCCTTCTCTACTGGGAGGAGCAACGGCAGTTGTCGCGGCCCGAAGTCGTCAGCAGAAATCTCGTCGCCAAGGGTGCGACGGCCTGTGGGCGTAAACCGTTCGTCGAACCGCGTCCACCCGGTGGTGACGCGAAAGCGAAGCATTCCCTTCGGTACGGGAGCGGCGTCTTCCGTGTGCGTCAACGAAATCTGCGCGTTGGCAGCTGCAGGGAATGCGGATAGCAGCGACGCCATGGCGAATAGGCGCCAGTGGCGAAGCGGGCGCGCAGCAATGCCGAGCGCAAAGAGCGGAAGAGGTACGAGCGGATGCATGGGGCGGAAGGTTATCATTGGTGCACACGACCAACAACTTCACTCGCACGACATCGTGACACACGCGACGCTTCCGAACGTTCCCTGGCAGCTCACGGGCAATCACTGGCTCGCGCTCTCGTGCATTCATCCTGCGGACGGCTCGATTCACTCCGTGGGCATGCTGCATCGTGGTGCTCGCGCCGCCGTGGAGTTCGCTGGCGCTCCCGGATTCCTGAACGGAGAGGGTCCGGCACTCCTCAAGCCTGTAATCGAGATTGACGGCGTGGTGCAGAACCTCGCGGCCGGAACGATGGCGTGGGAGCGCGCGGCGGCGTGGTTACCGACATTCACCTGTTCACTCGGTGACGTCGTCGTGCGGGGGAGCATCTTTGCGCCGTACGGTCGCGATGCCGACGTCGCTGGCGCGGTGTATGTCTTCGGTGTTGAGAACCGCGGAGCCAACCGGCATCGCGTCGTGGTGCGCATGGAAGGCACACTCGGCCACCGGCAACTGCGCGTTCGCACTGGCAGGCCAGCAGAGGATGCCTCGCGCGTATCCAAGAGCGACGCTGGACTTGTGCTGCTCGAGGGAAGCGCGCAACCCGGCTTGGTCGCGTTGGCGCTTGGCGCCGATGGCGACGCGGACATCACGGTGCAGGGGACGAGCTTCGTGGTTGCGCGAGCGATCGAACTCGCAGCCGCGGGGAGCGGACAGGTCGCGTTCTATCTCGCGGCAGGCCCCGAGCGCGACGGCGCAGAAGCGACGGCCGCGGTCCTGCAGCGCCGAGGGTGGCGTGCGTTGCTCGCCGGTACGCGCGACGCCCTGCAGCAACTCGAGCAGAGCACCGGGATCGATGCGATCGACCGGTTGATCAATCGCAACCTGCTCTTCGCGTATTTCTTCGGTGTGGCGCGGGCGATCGATGATGCGCACTACTATCTCGTTCGAACGCGCGTGCCGTGGCACAGCGCCGGTGTAACGGTGCGGGATTGGGATGCGCTCATGTGGACGCTGCCCGCGGTACAACTCGCGGACACCGGGCTTGCCCGTGAGCTGCTGCTCCGTATGTGCGAGTTGCATGCGTACGCGCCGGGCCGCGGAGTCCATTATTTCGACGGCACGCTCTTCGAGCCGGGGTTTGCACTCGAGGGCGTTGCAGCCTATCCCATCGCGGTCGACCGCTATATCCGCGACACGGGTGATGATGCCATCGTCGACGAGCCGGCTATTGGAGACGCGCTCTACCTGTCGAGCGATGACTTGAAGGACCGGCGCGATTCACGTGTGCCGCTCTACTCGACCGACGTGACCACAACGGGGGAGGCCGCGCTGCATCCCTTCACGTTGCACGCGAACGCCGCCGTTGCGCAGGCGCTCGAGGTATTGCGTCGCACGCTTGACGAGCAGAGTGCCCGGGAGGTCGAAGATCCTGCGGCGGTGCGCGCCGCTATCAAACGGCACTTCGCCAACGATCGCGATCCGAAGGGAAAGTTGGCGGCGTCCATCGATCTCTCCGGCCATCGATCAGAGGAAGACGTTGCGTCCGCGAGCGCGCTTTGGATTTCCCTTTACGAAGCGCTCGATCGGCAGGACTCGCTCTACCGCCGTACGGTGAAGGCAATCCCCGCCGAGGCCTCCTCACTTGTTCGGCAGATCGCGCGCTTGCTTGGTCCCGATGGCAGCACCGTTTTGGAGTGGTTGCGGCGCGCCCCGCTACACGGTGGGCTCGCGGCGGAGATCGTGGACGCGTCGGGCCTGGCCGTGGCGAATGGCGGTGACGCGGCGCTGTCCGGACTCCTTGCTGCAACAGCGTGGCACGCGGTGCATGTGCTCGGACTGAAAGGCTGAGAGGGAAGGTCCACTCGCGACCGCTACCCCTCTCCTTCGTCGCTGGTTAGGTTGGAATTCTTGCGGGAGTAGCTCAGTTGGTAGAGCACAACCTTGCCAAGGTTGGGGTCGCGGGTTCGAGTCCCGTCTCCCGCTTTGAAGTGGCAATGCGGAGCACCAGACGGGGAGCGAACGCTCCCCGTTTGTGTCAGGATCGGGTTGTGCGCCGGGTGGCGAAACTGGCAGACGCGCGAGACTTGAAATGCAAGGGGTGTAGATTCAGCGCAGCCGCCGGGGTGGCGAAACTGGCAAACGCGACAGACTTAAAATCTGTTGTCCGCAAGGACTTACGGGTTCGATCCCCGTCCCTGGCATGCAGGTGTGGCAATGCGGCTCCGGAAGGCGTGCCTCAAACACTCGTCGTCTTCTTGTGTCACAGCGGCCAACGCTCCAGGTCCTTATGTCCGGCCCTCCGCTACCGCTGACTGGGCGACGCTACAGGCGACGACGTTCGATGCGCTGCACGCAGAATTCGACTTCGCCCTGGACCCGTGCGCGTCGGCCAGCAATCACAAGTGCCCGGCATACTTCACCGCGGCGCAGAATGGGCTCGTCCAGGATTGGGGCGCCGAGACTGCGTTTTGCAGCCGCCGTACGGTCGCGATATCGCCGACTGGATGGCGAAGGCTCGCAGCGCCGCTCTAGCTGGTGCCACAGTTGTGATGCTGGTGCCGAACCGAACGGATGCACACTGGTGTCAGCGAATCGCCAAGAAGCACGAAGTCCGGTTTCTCCACGGTCGCGTGCCCTGCGCGCCTTTTCTAGCGCCGCTGGGCCTCCCGCGTGCGCTCGACGAGCCACCTGACCGTCTTCGCCATGCTGGCCGCCGTCAAGTCGAACGCGTCACGCGGTTCCCGGGCAGTGACGGTGACGAGTTGCGGGGCCGTGGCCGATCACCAGGGCGCCGATGGCGCACGAGCGGGCAGGCGCACCCGTTAGAACCGCCACCGCGCCGCTGTCGCGCTCACCAAAGACGAGGACTGAGCTCAGTCCCACCGCGCGTGAATGCCGACCGGCAGCCAACGCGTGCCGCGCCACCGGTAGGAGCACGACACAGCCGAGCTTCACGCCGAACAGGGCTTTCGAAGAGTGGGAGCGCGAACTTCCGGACTTGGGTGTACATCGGGTTCGATCCAGCCATCGCGAAAACCCGCCCGACGCAATCCCTCCACCAGGTACGGACACGCCTTCGCGCACTGCCACACCAGCTCCGATGCGTAGTTCTCGATCATCAGAACGATCGGCCCCTGGTTCAGGCCGAAGATCCACGGCGACGCCCAGCCGTGACGACCGCGGCGCGCCCCCGGAAAGGTGGCATTGAAGCTCGCGTCGAAGCCGTAGGGTGTTCGACGCGCGAGGTCGAGCCGCTCGATGGCGTGGCGCACCGTGTCGATGACGATCTCCGGCGCGAAGGGCAGCGATGACACCACGGCCCATGGCGAAATGGTGCCGTCGTCCGGACCGTCCGGAGCGCCGCGCGCGAAGTAGTCGTAGAACTGTCGCTGCACGCCCCCCACGTCCATCATCACATCGCCCGGCCCGTCGCTCGCCGTGAGACCCCATCCGTACTGGGAGTAGTGCGCGAACCCCTGCGGATTCTCGATGCCGTATTCTCGCTGCACGCACGTCGCGCGCCGGCTGTTCTCGAAATAGTCGATGCCGCGCGAGCGGTTCAGGTCGTCCTGAATGCCGCGCAGGTCGAGCCAGATCTGCGACATCTGGTGGATGAACAACGGACCGGCGGAGAGATGCTCGATGCCGAAACAGGTTCTCCACTCGAACGTCGATGTCCACTCTCTGTACCCGCTCGGCTCGATGGGAAAAGTCGGCGAGCCCAGCGCGAGCACATAGAGGATGTGCGCCTCGCTGTAGCCGTAGTCCCAGCGATACGGGATAAAGCCCGACTCCGGCTTCCACCCATGCGTCAACGTGCTTCCGCCGTCGCGCGCCCACTGCCAGTCGACGCGACGGTACAGTGAGTCCGCGAGGTCGCGGATCTCGCGCTCCGCATCGTTCATCTCCGCGAAGTAGCTCGCGGCGGTGAGCACGCCGGCCATCAGGATGGCGGTGTCGACGGTCGACAGTTCGCAGTCCCCCACGCGACGGCCAGTCTCCATGTCGAGGAAGTGATAGAAGAAGCCCTTGTAGCCAGTGGCGTTGGCATGCGGGGCCTGATCACTGGCGTCGAGAAAGCGGCAGAGCGTGAGCGTCCGTTCGGCCGCTTCGGCGCGCGCCAGAAAATCCCGCTCCGCCGCAACGGGATACGCGCTGAGCGCCAGTCCGAGTGCGGCAATGCTGGACGGCGACCCTGGTTGCGTCTTGTCGCGGATGAGGCCATTCGCCGGATTGACTTCACGCCGGAAGTACTCGAAGGTGCTTCGCTGCAGGTCGCCCAGCATCTGCGCGTCGTTACCCTGCGGATTCGAGCGTGGCAGGCTGGTCGGCGGCGATGGCCTTTGTCGGATCGTGCTCACGGGCGGACGATCGTCACGGGAGGAATGTCGTCACAGCGATGCCAGTCTCTAGGGTGCGATCGCTTCAGGTGGACCGTCAGGTGCGTGAACGGGTGCACGATCGGTGCCGATACAGACCCATCCATGTATCGGTCACGCTGCATGGCCGCCCCTTTGCTATACGATGAGCGCTCATGACATGGGAATGACGAAAGCGACAACTTACGTGGCCTCCGATGCGCTGGTGGTTTTCGGCGTCACCGGCGACTTGGCGTACAAGATGATCTTTCCCGCGCTGTACGCGATGGTCGCGTCCGGCTCGCTCAGAGTGCCGGTGATCGGCGTGGCATTTCCACCGATGAGCCTGGCCGACCTTCGCAAGCGCGCGGCAGACAGCATCCACCACGCTGGCATCATGACGACGCGCGCCACGCTCGACCGACTCCTCGCACTGCTGCGCTACGTGTCGGGCGACTATAAGGAGCCCACGACGTTCGCCTCTCTCAAGCATGCCCTCGGCGATGCGACGCGGCCCGCTCACTACCTCGCCATTCCGCCAGCGCTGTTCGAGACGGTCATCCGCGGACTCGGCGGCGCCGGCCTCGCCACGGACGCACGCGTCATCGTCGAGAAGCCGTTCGGGCGCGACCTGAAATCGGCGCGCCAGCTGAACGCCGTGGCGCGCTCGGTGTTTCCGGAGGACGCCATTTACCGCATCGATCACTTCCTCGGCAAGGAAGAGATCATGAACATTCTCTACTTCCGCTTCGCCAACTCGTTCCTGGAGCCGATCTGGAACAGGCTCTATGTCTCGAGCGTCCAGGTCACGCTCGCCGAACGGTTCGGTGTCCACGATCGAGGCGCGTTCTACGAGACCGCCGGTTGCCTGCGCGACGTCATCCAGAACCACCTCTTCCAGATTATCGCGCTGCTGGCGATGGAGCCGCCCGTCAGCCGCAACTACGGCGCGGTCCATACCGAGAAGGCAAAGGTGTTCGACGCGATGCGACAGGTGACGTCGCGGGACGTCGTCCGCGGACAGTACAAGGGCTACCGGAAGACGCCCCATGTCGCGCGCGACTCGGACGTGGAGACGTATTGCGCCATGCGCCTGCACATCGACTCGTGGCGCTGGCAGGGCGTGCCGTGGTTCGTGCGCTCGGGGAAGTGTCTCGCGCAGACCGCCACCGAAGTGGTGGTCGAGCTCAAGTCACCGCCGTCGCAGCTCTTCGCTGACTCGGCGCCGGAGAGTGGCGCCGGCAACTACCTGCGCTTCGGCATCTCACCGAATTCCGCCATAGCGCTCGGCGCGCGCGTCAAGCGTGCGGGCAAGGAGTTCGTCGGCGAGCAGCGGGAACTCTACATGGTGGACGAGCAGGCGAACGCCGAGTCGCCGTATGAGCGGCTGCTCGGCGACGCGATGGCTGGCGACGGCGCGCTGTTCACCCGCGAAGACGCGGTGGAAGCCGCATGGCTCGTCGTGGACAAGGTCCTCTACCATCACGCGCCCGCGCTGCCGTATGCTCGTGGCGGCTGGGGTCCGCCCGAAGCCGATGCTCTCGTCGCGCGCTACGGAGGGTGGCACAACCCTTCGTCGCGGTCACCGGACGGCCCTTGAACCTCGGCTTAGAACAACACCCAAAGGTACAGATACAGCGTGTTGTTGGCCGAGGCGCTGCGACCGCCGGTCATGCCGTACGACGTGGATGCTCAACGGCACGGCCGTAGTAGTCGTACAGGTGGTGCTCGAGCTCGCGATTGACCAGTGCGTCCGGGTTCCACCCCGGGCTTGCTCTTGACGGCAGCGCGAGAGATGTCGAGGTGAATGGTGCGGTCAGCCCACCGCACGTTGTCGGCCCAGCGCGGAGAGCCGCGGAGTTCCTCCGCGCTCCGAAGGTGCCGTGGCCGGAGACACATTGTATGGGGTGCTGCCGGCCAGCAACCCCGGGAAACCCCCATCCCCACATTCCCGCCTGGCCCCAGTAGTCGGGATACCCGTAGTAGCTGAGGTGGTCACGTTCATGCCGCCGGGAAACGGGCTTGTGCGTCTCGATACCCGGGCTGTTCCTGATCTGATCAAGCGTCAACACCAGGTTAAGCGGTGGGTCGCCCAATCAGCGCGGCCGAATGAGATCGGTGAGATGAGCACACAGCGTCGATCAAGAAGGTCTCCCGCCTCACCGACCAGGTAGCGAAAGGCCCACTGTCAGTCATCCAGAAGAAAGCCGCCGACACTGCAGCGCACATCGGGCTCGATCAGGTCGCGCATGCGAAATGCATGGTAGCGTACATTCGCAGCGCGGAACATCTGCTGGAAGATGTTGGGAGTGGTCGATGTCGGTTGCATGGTTGTGGTTGTGGCTCGTTTTCATGTTTGTGTTTCTCTTCTCGCCAGTAGGCTATGGATGGGGCTACCGCGGGTGGGGCCCGCCCTATCCGCGCTATGTGCAGCGCCGCCGGAGGGAGCGCTCGGCATCAGGCGGTGACAACGCGCCAACCGACCACCATGCCTGGGGATGGGGCGGCGACTTCGTCTGGATCATGCTGGTCATCTGGATCGTCTGGTTTGGCGCCGGCGTGTGGCATCGCTGAGTGGAAACCGCCGAAATCACGAACCGACAAGCCGCCTCCGCAGAATCGGACACCGCGGCGTTCGGAGCACACCCTGCACGAACGCTGACGCCAGATCTGCTGCAGCGAATGAACGCATACTGGCGAGCTGCCAACTACCTCTCCGTTGGCCAGATCTACCTCTACGACAATCCGCTGCTCA
>JBDTMO010000142.1:0-10088 GCA_039934235.1 bacterium
CCATCAACAGCCCCACCATGTCGATGAAGGCCGTGATCATGAGAATCCACAGCTTACTTCTGCTGCTGGCCATCATCGTACGTCGGAGCCGAGCGTCATTCCGTGGCGGTCTTGCCGAGTGCGGCGGGGGGCGTGGCGCGTCCCACAACACCGGCGAGCGCGACGATAGTGAGGACGTACGGGATCATCTCTACAAACTGACTGGGGATCGCTTGCGTTCCCTGCAACTGAATTTGCAACGTCTCGGCCGCAGCGAAAAGAAGGCAGGCCAATCCCGCACGCATCGGATCCCAGCGCCCAAAGATGATGGCGGCGAGCGCAATGAATCCTCGGCCTGCCGTCATGCCGTCGGTGAACTGATGCTGGTCGAGCGAGAGGTACGCGCCGCCCAGGCCTGCGATCATCCCACTCAACGCGACCGCAATGTAACGCACACGCACGACCGGAACGCCAACCGACGCAGCGGCCGCCGGATGCTCGCCTACCGCGCGAACGCGAAGTCCAAACGGCGTGCGATACAGCAACCACGAGACGATGGGGATGATGACTGCGCCGACCCACACCAGTGGATTGTGCGCGAGCGCGTTGAAGCCGGTACCGCTTCCGCCGACGTTGAATCCGGGGATGCGTGGCGAGTTGGACGAGCTGTCGAAAATCAGGCGCAGGAAGAATCGCGTTAGCCCAATGGCAAGCAAGTTGATCGCAATACCGACAACCACCTGATCGGCCTTGAAGCGAATGGCGCTCGTGGCATACAGCATCGCGAGTAACCCGCCGCCCAGTACAGCGGCAATCACGCCGAACAACGGTCCGCCGGCGTAATAGCTGCCCACCGCCGCGCAGAACGCGCCGCTCAGCATGTAGCCCTCGAGCGACAGGCCAATGAGGCCAGCGCGTTCGCTGAGCACGCCGCCGGCCGCCGCGAGCAAATATGGAATGGCGATGCGCAGCGTCTGTGCCAGAAAGTCGAGTACGTTCATCAGTCGGTTCTCCGGCGCACGCCGCGCAGCAAGCGGCGCACTTCTGGAACGGACATGGCCACCGCGAGAATGACGACGGCTTGCAGCACGTCCACCATCTGCTTGGGAACAAGCGCATTCACCGCCAGCCCTCCCTGCGACAGTGTCGCAAAGAGGAGCGCCGCGATCACGATGCCAACGGGATGATTGCGCCCGACGAGCGCGACGGCGATGCCAAGAAAGCCGGCGCCCGTCGCAAAACCTTCTTCGTAGTAGTGCTTATAGCCAAGCACGTAATTCAGTCCGCCAATCCCCGCGAGGGCGCCGGACATGGCGAGTGCGCGCCATGTCACGCCAGCCACGTTCACGCCGGCATACTCTGCCGCGCGCGACTGAAGACCCACAGCGCGCAGCTCGAATCCTCTCCGCGTGCGGAAGAGGTACCAGCCAAGCACGATTGCCGCGGCGATGGCGAGAAGAATCGTCGCATTCGCCGCAGACCCATGAAATGGCGAGAACAAATCGCCGAGTCTCGGCAGCGCGCCACTCTTGATCTCGGGAGTGTGCAGCGTGTCGGGCACATGCACTTTCGCGCTCGTGAGGTAGTTCAGCAGCGCGAGCACGATGAAGTTCAGCATGATCGTCACGATCACTTCGTGCGCGCCGAACTTCGCCTTCAAGACACCAGGCACCGCGCCGACCGCGCCACCGCCCAGCGCGGCTGCAAGGATGTAAAGCGGAAGACACAGCAGCGCTGGTAAGCCCGCCGGCAGCAGTAACCCAACCAACGCCGCACAGAAACCGCCCGCTGCCAGCTGACTCTCGGCGCCAATGTTGAACAGGCCGGCGCGGAGGCCAAGGCCCACGGCAAGTCCGGTAAAGACGAGTGTCGTCGCCTTGTACAGCACTTGCCCGAAGCCGTACGCATTTCCCCACGTGCCTTCGAGCAACAGCTTGTACACGGCGCCAGGTGATTGCCCGAAGGTGAGGATCAGCGCGTCGCCGACGACGGCGGCAAGCAGCAGCGCGACGAGTGGCGGCAGCACCGCCTCCTCGATGGCGACGCGGCGGCTCACGCGACGCGCTCCGCGCCGGTCATGTAGGGGCCGAGCGTCTCCGGCGACGCCTCGGCGCGCGACATGACGGTGACGAAGCGTCCGCCATACATCACGGCAACGCGATCGGCGAGCGCGAGGACCTCGGCCAGGTCGGCAGAGACGAGCAACACCGCCTTGCCTTGATCGCGCGCCTCACGCAATCGCGCGTGGATGAATTCGATTGCGCCCACGTCCACACCGCGCGTGGGCTGCGCCGCGAGCAGCACTTTGAAGTCGCGCGCCATTTCTCGCGCGACAACGATCTTCTGCTGATTGCCGCCCGACAACGCGCGGGCAGCCTGCGTCGCGTCGGCAGGACGAATATCGTAGCGGCTGATGAGATCCGCCGCATTCGCCGCAATGCGCGCGGCGTCGAGCGTCGGCCCACGCGTAAAGCGATGCTGCTGTCCGAGAATGAGGTTATCGGCAATGCTGTAATCGAGCACGAGACCGCGTTCGTGACGGTCTTCAGGGATGTGCGAGAGCCCCATGTCGCCGCGTTCGCGCACCGAGCACGGAATGAGATCGTGGCCCGCGAGGTTGATCGTTCCGCGCGCAACACGGAGCCCCGCGAGCGCTTCGATCAACTCGGTTTGCCCATTGCCCTCTACCCCGGCAATGCCAAGGATCTCGCCCGGTGCGATGCTGAAGCTCACGTCATCGACGACTGCAGTGCGCCGAGTGCCTGTGACGGTGAGATTCCTGACGTCGAGTAGCGGTGATGCCGCGGACGCGCCGGAGATCGTGCTGCCCGCGTAATCGGCATCGAGGGCAAGGGCGACATCGCGCCCGACCATCGCGCGCGCGATGGCCTGCGGCGTCGCGCCTGCGCTGGGCATCCGCGTGACGGTTGCGCCCTGCCGCATCACGGTGATCGTATCGGACACTTCGATGACTTCGTCGAGCTTGTGCGTAATCAGCACAACCGTGCCGCCGGCGTCGCGCAGCGAACGGAGCACTGCCCAGAGCTCGCGCACTTCGAAGGGCGAGAGCACGGCGGTGGGCTCATCGAGAATCAGGATCTTCGCACCGCGATACAGCGTCTTCAGGATCTCGACACGCTGCGCCTCACCAACGGACAGGTCGGCCACCAACCTGTTCGCAGGAACGGCGAGTCCCGTGCGAACGCTGAGGTCGTGAACCGCTCGCTCTGCCGCGACGCGATCGAGCACAATGCCCTTGGTGATCTCGGATCCGAGTACGACGTTTTCGGCGACGGTGAGCGTGGGTACGAGCATGAAGTGCTGGTGCACCATGCCAACCCCGCTATCGATCGCCTGGGACGTGGACCACCCGGTGACGTCCCGGCCGTTCACCTCCATTGTGCCCGCATTCGGGGCGTAGAGTCCGCTGAGGATGCGCATCAGCGTGGACTTGCCGGCGCCATTCTCTCCAACCAGGGCGTGGATTTCGCCCAGCGCGACTTCGAGGTCGGCGCCGCGATTGGCCTGCACCGGACCGAATGATTTCTCGATGCCCTTGAGGCGGATGGCAAGGGGTGTCATACGTGCAGGTCCTTCGCTTCGCTCAGGACGACAAACCGTGCCATGCACATGCTGTTCATTCGCGTCATTTGGTGCTCGGCACGATGATGCGGCCGGCGATGATCTGCTGCTTGAGCGCTTCCACGCGAGCGCGCACGGCAGCGGGAATCATCTTCTCGTTGTTCTTGTCATAGACGTAGCCGACGCCATCCTCGGCCAATCCGTACTCGTAGATGCCGCCCTTGAATCGCTTTTCCTTCACGCGCTTGATTGCGTCGAACACCGCGTTGTCGACGCGTTTCACCATGCTCGTGAGCACAAAGCCGGGTGCCTCATTGAACTGATCTGCGTCCACGCCAATTGCGAGCTTGTTCGTCTGCCGCGCGGCTTCGAAGACGCCAAGTCCTGTGGAGCCGGACGCGTGGAAGATGACATTGACGCCTTGCTGGTATTGGCTGAGCGCGAGCTCCTTGCCCTTGCCGGGGTTGCGGAACGCTTCGGGCGTCACGCCGGCGTACTGGGAGATGACCTCGCAATCAGGACACACCGCCTTCACGCCGGCGGTGTAGCCCAGCTCGAATTTGTGAATGAGTGGGAAGTTCATGCCGCCCACGAAGCCGACTTTCTTTGACTTCCCGACAAGCGCCGCAATGGCGCCGACAAGGAATGATCCCTGTTCCTCTCGAAACTTCAGCGCCGCGAGATTCGGCGGCGGCTGAATCACCTTGCCGTCCTTGTCCTGCGACACGGAGTAGTCGACGCCCGCGAAATTCGTATTCGGGTATTCCTTCGCGAGCAGCGTGATGTCGTCCGTGAAGATGAAGCCGACGCCGATGACGATGTCCATTCCCTCGGCGGCGAGGAGCCGCAGCCCTGCTTCACGGTCCGAGCCTTCGCCGGGTTCGATGAACCGGATCATCCGGACGCCCAGCTCCTTTTCGGCGCGCTCGGCGCCGATGTAGGCGCCGTCGTTGAACGACTTGTCGCCTCGTCCACCGACGTCGAACACGATGCCGACGCTGACGGATTCGCCCACAGGGGCAACCGCAGCGCCGGGGGGATGAACGAAAAGGAGGGCAACGTGGACGCCGAGAAGGACGGCCACGAAGATGAGCAGCTTCCGCATGGACGGGAAAGTCGTGCGTGGGCCGGAGACGGGCAAGGCAGGCCGCGCACGGGCCACGTCCCCAATGTAAAATAGGAGCTATGGCTGCTCGCCCGAAATCACATCAGCCCACGCGCATTCGCACCCGCTTCCTGGTGGTCGGGAGCGGTGTGGCCGGTCTTCATGCTGCGTGGCGCGCGTCGCAACATGGCGACGTATTGCTGCTGACCAAGCGCTCGCTCTTCGACAGTGCCACTGCCTATGCGCAGGGCGGAATTGCCGCGGCGCTTGGTGCAGGAGACTCACCCAAGCTGCACCGGCAGGACACGCTCGCGGCCGGTGCCGCGCTCTGTGATGCCGCTGCCGTCCAGGTGCTCGTGGAGGAAGGGCCCGCGCGTGTGCGCGAGCTGCAGACGGCCGGTGCGCAATTCGACCTGGACCCCAAGGGGGAGCTGTTGCTGGGGCTCGAGGCCGCGCATTCGACCAATCGCATCGTTCACGCGCATGGCGACCAGACAGGCGCGGAAGTGGCGCGGACGCTCATTGCGCGAGTGCGGCGGAGCAAGCGCATCACCGTATTGGAGCGCGCGCGCGTGCTCGATCTCATCGTCCAGCGTGGCGCGTGCATTGGCGTGCGTGCGAGCGTGGCGGGAAAGGCCGTCGAGATCATTGCCGACGCATCGGTGCTCGCCACGGGAGGGTGTGGGCAGGTGTATCGATACACCACGAATCCGGTTGTCGCCACGGGGGACGGATACGCGATTGCGCATCGAGCGGGTGTGACGCTCGCGGACATGGAGTTCGTCCAGTTCCATCCCACGGCGCTCGACACACCTGAGAATCCGCTGGCGTTGATCAGCGAGGCTGTGCGCGGCGAGGGTGCAATTCTTGTGAATGAACGCGGCGAGCGATTCATGCTGAAGGTGCATGCGAAGGCCGAGCTCGCTCCTCGTGATGTGGTGGCGCGGGCGATCTTCCGGGAGCAGAAACGCCATCACGTCTATCTCGACGCGCGCAAACTTGGCCGAGGCTTTGCAAAGCGGTTCCCTGGTATTCTTGCGCTGTGTGCTGCGCGCGGCATTGATCCACGGAAGGATCTCATTCCTGTGACGCCGGCTGCTCACTATATGATGGGCGGCGTGGTCACTGACTTGAATGGCCGGTCGAACATGCCGCGCCTGTATGCAGTCGGTGAGGTTGCGCGAACGGGCGTGCATGGTGCCAACCGCCTTGCGTCGAACTCATTGCTCGAGGGCCTCGTCTTCGCGGAGCGCGTGGCGCGCGACCTCGCCAGCGCGACCGAGTTGAAGCAACTTCCGTCGGTGAAGCATTGGACCGTGCCGCCCCTGCCGGATCGCGGTGCGGCGCAGGTGGCAGCGGACAGGGTTCGCGAGGTGATGTGGCTTCACGCGGGAATTTCACGGACGGCAAAGGGACTGCGGACGGCCACTCTCGAGCTGGCGGAAATCGAGGAGCGCCTGCCGCTTGGCGCGACGGAAGAACTGAATCTGGTGCAGACCGCGCAGCGCATTGTGGAAGGGGCCATGCGTCGTAAGGAATCGCGCGGCGGCCACTATCGCAGCGACTTTCCGCGTGCCAAGAGTACGTGGCGAGGCCGCCACATCGAGTTATGATGGACGCACGTCGCATACGTCTTCACCGCCGCCCCACATGCTGACATGAACATTCTTGTCGCCGACGATGATCAAATGCTGTCGAAGATGATATGCACCATCCTGAAGGAGGGCGGGCATTCATGCGTTCCGGCATTCGACGCCATGCAGGCGGTGATGTTCGCCATGAAGCGGCCGCCAGACCTCGTGCTGCTCGACATCAACATGCCCGCTGGCTCGGGGATTGGTGTGCTGCAAAGGCTCAAGGCGAATTCCAAGACGTCCACGGTACCGGTGCTCGTGCTCAGTGGCAGCACAGATCCCGCCATTACTGCACAGGCATTGAAGCTTGGCGCGGTGGCGTTCCTGTCCAAGCCGGTGGATCCGGCGGTGTTGCTGCAGGCGGTCGCGGACGCGTTGAAGTAGACGAGCGGCAATTGCTCTCGACGGAAGGTGACTCGCTGCACCGCGCACTGAAGAGCACCGTACGACGCGCGCTCAACGTGATCGTAATCGCGTTGTGTGTCTCCCCCGCTCGCGCGCAGGCGCCCGTGAGCGCAACGCGTCCGGACATCGTGTACGAAGCCACCATTACCGAGTTGCAGGCGGCGATGACGTCGGGACGCGCGACGTCGGCGAGTCTTGTTGCCGCGTACCTCGCGCGCATCGCTGCGTATGACCACGATGGTCCCGCACTGAACGCCATGATCCGGCTCAACCCGCACGCGCGGGCCGACGCGGCGGCGCTGGATGCGGAGCGACGGGCGGGCAAGGTGCGTGGCCCGCTGCATGGAATTCCGGTTGTCGTAAAGGACAACTACGCCACGACCGACATGCCGACTTCCGGGGCATCGATTGCGCTGGCGGGACTTCGCGTAAACGACGATGCCTTTCAGGTGAAGCGACTGCGGGACGCCGGCGCGGTGATCATCGGCAAGTCGAACATGCACGAACTCGCTGCTGGCATCACGAGCGTCAGCTCCCTTGGCGGACAGACTTGCAATCCATATGATCCCGATCGAAATCCAGGCGGCTCGAGCGGTGGCAGCGGTGCCGCGGTGGCGGCGAGTTTTTCCGCAGTGGCGTGGGGCTCGGACACCTGCGGCTCCATTCGCATTCCTGCCGCGGTGCACAACTTGTTCGGCCTGCGGCCGACGAAGGGACTCTCCAGTGTCAGCGGGATCATTCCGCTCTCGCATACGCAGGATGTGGGTGGTCCGCTCGCGCGCACCGTGATGGACCTCGCCATTTCGCTCGACGCGACGATTGGTCCGGACCCGACGGATTCAGCAACGCGCATCCTCGACGGTAAGCCGCTCCCTCGCTTCGTGAATGCGCTCGACTCGACGTCGCTGCATGGCAAGCGCTTCGCGGTGCTGACGTCGTACTTCGGTGAGGACCTCGACGATCAGGAGGGCGCGCGTGTCGTTCGCGCCGCGCTCGACAAGATGAAGGCGCGGGGAGCGGTCGTCGTGGACGTCGCCATTCCTGGTCTCGACAGCATCGTCAATCGCGCGAGTGTCATCGATTACGAGTTCAAGTACGACCTCATCGATTTTCTCGCGAAGGTTCCGGGCGCGCACGTCACGGGGTTGTCGGACATTCTCGAGCGAGGATTGTACGACGTCGCACTCGAGTCGCCCTTCCGACGGAGAGACAGCATCGGCACGCGCGACAACGCGGCGTATCGCGCTGCGCTGGCGCGGAGGATCGCGGCGCGCGAGTTGGTCACCGCATTTCTCGACTCAAATCACTACGACGCGCTGGTGTATCCCACCATGCGACGGAAGGCTGCGCTCATTGGTGAGCCCGCGCGTGGTTCCACGTGTCAGTTGAGCGCGGTGACCGGATTGCCCGCCCTCAGCATTCCCGCGGGCTTTACACCAGATGGTCTGCCCATTGGTGTCGAGCTCCTCGGGCGACCACTTGCCGACGCGATGCTCGTGGCTTTCGCGTACGACTACGAACAGTCCGTTCATCCGCGCCGAGCGCCTTCAACGACACCGCCACTTGCCAATGGGCGTGCGCCGAAACCAATCGCGTTCTCGACCACCACCAGCAGCAACTCGGCTACGGCGCGCGGCACATTCACCTTCGACGCCACTCGGCGCGCGCTCGCCTACGACGTGCGTGTGTCGCGCGGGAGTGTGTACGCCGTGAGTATCGTGCGTGACAGCGCGGGCAAGCCGGGCCCGATCATGCGTCGCCTGATTGCGCAGGACATGACGCACGCGAAGGGCTCACTCACTCTCGGTGATGCGGAGCGCCGAGATCTCCTGGCGGGCCGTTTGGCGCTCGCCGTTTTCACGAGCGATCAACTCGGCGCTGCCACCAGGTCGCGAATGCTCGTGCCACTTTCGCCCACACGCAAATGACGCCCGACACCGATAGCGACGCGATGCACCGGCCTATTCAAGCGGCCAACCTGCCCAAGCCTGTCGGTCCCTATTCGCCTGGGATGGGCTTCGAGCGACTCATTTTCGTGTCTGGCCAGGGCGCGACTGATCCGGCGACCGGCCAACTAGCCGGAGCAGATGCAGCAGCGCAGACGGTGCAGTGTCTCAAGAACCTGCAGACGATTCTACAGGCCGGCGGCTCCGACCTTCAGTATGTCTTGCGCTGTGGCGTCTTCCTGCTCGACATGAACGACTTCCAGCTGATGAATGGCGAGTATGCGCGTGCCTTTGGCGAGCACAAGCCGGCGCGCACCACTATTCAAGCGGCGGCTCTTCCGGGTGAAGGTCTGCGCGTCGAGATCGATTGCATCGCGTACCGGCCGTAGTCACGGCGGATAAGCTCAATGAATGAACGTCCTGATCTGCTTGACCGCGTAGTCGACCTTCATGTCGAACCCCATCTTGCCCAGCTCGACGGTGGACCGGCGCGCATCGCCCGTGATGCCGTTGGCTACGCGCGGCGCGTTGGGATCGCGTGGCTGTCCGCGCGGAGCGACAGGGTCGCCGAGTGAATTCTTGAGCTGATCGAGTCGCACCCAGGTTCCGTCGCTCAGGTACATCATTTCGGACGTGTCCGGAATGCCTGCGTGTGAGCTCTTTGGATAGCCATTGTCCTCGAGCCACTTGTCGTAATCGGCTTGCTGCTTGGTGTACACGTCGTCGCAGTAGAACACGTGAATGCCTTGCGGTCCATACTTGTCATCGAGCTTCCTGGCGACGTCGCGGTACACGTTGGGCTGGCCGCCGCCGTGGTCGCCCATCACCACCACGTTCTTGAAGCCGGTCGCGATGGCCTGTTCTGAGATGCGCTCGAGGACCATGGCAAGAATTTCCGGCGTCAAGCCGATCGTGCCGGGGAGCGTCGCGCTTGCATTGTTCGGCGTATAGGGCAAGACGGGCAGGAAGAGCGCGTTGCCGAGCTTCAGCGCGATGGCCTTGGCCGTGGCGCGCCCCATGAGATTGTGGCCGCCATTGACGTTCTGCGGGCCGCGCTGCTCCGTGCCGCCCGTGTAGATGAGTGCTGTCGTCTTGCCGTCGGCGAGCGCGGCCTTTACCTCTTGCCACGTCATCATCTCGAACTCGACGAGTGGTTCTGACGAGGCATTTCTCGACTGGGGCTGCGCGAGCAATGTCGTGCTCGTGAGCATCAGCATGGACATGGACGCGATCAGGCGATTCATGGATTTCCCTTTGTAATGGGGGGTGTCGTCGTGCAACCGTTTACTGCCTTCGCGCTTCCGTGTGGTTAGCCGGGATTCACAATCAAGAGAGTTCTACCGCGGAGGGACGCGGAGGCGCAGAGGAACGCAGAGGAAAAGCTGAGGTGCAGATCCTTCGACTCGCTACGCTCGCTCAGGATGACAACTGGGGTGC
>JBDTMO010000143.1:0-10076 GCA_039934235.1 bacterium
CGCGTGACACCGGACACGGTATGGCTGATCTCGAGTGATGGCGTCGGCCGTGGTGCCGCGCGCACGATTGCCGACAGCTCCGGAGAGACGCTGATCGGCTGCCCTAGTACTGCACCGCCGGTGCCGATCGGCTAATCGAGCGGCTCGGTGTTGAACTCTGCTTCGAGCAGCAAGCGGCCATCTTCATCCGCACGCACGTGAGTGCCGGATAGCAGCAGACCTAACGCGCAGGCAAGTGCGGATGATTTCATTGCAAGTTCCAGGTTGATGAGGATGGCGGCGGTACAGGTCAGTCGAAACCATCGGCGAAAATTCGATCACCCGGACCTTCACAGGTCTGCGCGTTGCACTTGGCGAGCTTCAGGCTGGTCGTCGTGGTGTCGTAATAGCTGAACGCACTTGCCCCGATGCCGTACTGAAAGCGCAACTGCCTCCGGGTCGCGTCCGCATAGGGGAACAGGTCGTACTCCGCAACGGCGGTCACACGTCCGGCCGCGCGCTGGTTCAGGTACGTCGATGACGTGAACGCTCCCTTGACGCCCGCGGACCAATTGGCGCCCAGGCTTTTTACCTGGAGGAGATCGGCAGAATAGCTGCGCTGGATGAAAATGGATTGGCTGCCGTCGAAACTGTAGCGGCTCTCGTTGTAGTTCTCGCCGCCGGATAAGAGCGTCTTCCATTCTTCCGTCACGCGGCTTGCCGATACCCTGCCACTCGCGTACAGGCTGGAGTAACTCTCCTCGCGGGAATCGTTCGCGTTCGCACTCACACTGAACACCCAGGCATTCCACGGGTCGCGTGTCGGAGCCGCTGACGTATCGGTGGCCTGCGCCGGGGTATACGACACCACCAGGCGGTCAATCGCTTTCGTTCGCGCGAGGTAGCGAACAAGGCCCGCCTGGAAAACGCGCGACAGGCTCCGCCGCGTCTCGTCGTCCGTGCTTGCCTGCGGCGCGTCGTACGTCAACGTGTCGATGACGCCCTCGAAGCGATGCTGGCCGATGAACGCCACCGAGTATCGCGTACCGCCGCCTCCCGTCGGTTGTGTCGTTGCAAGGATGTGAACGTCGGCCGCGGTTCGCTCGCGCACCCAGTTGACGCTGACGATCTCGGTCCTGACGAATGTCTCGTCGCAGAAAAAGCCGCTGCAGTCGAGGAAGACGTTGAATGCGCGCCCACCTCCCTGGCCGGCGATTGGCATCCATGCGGTAAGCAGGCATGCCGCAACGACGAAAGCGCGCGCCGTCATGTGGCTCGGGGAAGGAAGGCGGTCAGTCATGGTGGGGTGGGGAGGAGAGACATGCGCCAGTTCCCTGGAACTGCTCGAACGCTGGTGGCCGTCGAATGTCGTCACCGGAACGTCGTCCCGTGAGATGCACCGGCGTGGCCATGACGATTCGCAGGGTCTGCGAACTCGGCGTCGCGTATGACAAGTGATGATGACGACATAAGTACTAGTTTGTAGAACAAATACGAACTGCGCAAGACCCAGTGATGGACAACGCATGGCAAAATCGGGGAGCCGCCGTCCCGGTAGTGTGCATGCCGTCAGTGATCAGCGATCCTGAGCAAGCGGATCAACGGTCACCAACACGCTAAAACTTCCCAGCCGCCGGCGGGCGAGCAACGAATACTTCGCCGCCTCGAGATCGAGGCGGTAGTAACTCGCGCGCACGCGGTAGGCGCCGCGTACGCCACGCTGCACGATCTCACTCCAGGCATCCGGTGACATCAGGCGCTCGTCGCCAACGTCCTGTCTGGGATAGTGATCTGACGGTACGGAGAACACGACCGATCGTGCGACCCGAAGTTGTTCGCGCAGGAGCAACGCGATCGAGTCATCGCTGAAGTGTTCCATGAGCCCCTGCGAAAACGCGACGGCAAATGTGTCGCGATGGAAGGGCAGGGCGAACGCGTCTCCGCGAACGCCCAGTACGCCGCGCCCATATCGTTCGAGGTTGCGGCGCGCGACGCCGAGGATGCGGGCGTCGTTGTCGATGGTCATGGTGCGGCCGTGGAACCACGACATCAGGGCGGATAGAGCCCCGCTTCCCACGCCAACCTCGAGTACCGCGCCCCGTGCGCGACGAAGCGTCGCACCGAGCAGGTTCAGGTGGATGAGGTTGCGTTTGACGTATGTGCGCCATGGGATGGCTTCAACCCGGAAGCCATCCCAATTCGTCGCCTCACATTCTGGGCGCGTCGGTGTCAGCCGAAACGCGTCGCGACTTCGCTCCAATTGACGACGTTCCACCACGCCTTCATGTAATCAGGACGGCGGTTCTGGTACTTGAGATAGTACGCATGCTCCCACACATCGAGCCCGAGGATTGGCGCAGCCTTTCCGTCCATCAACGGGTTATCCTGGTTTGGCGAGCTGCTGATCGACAGCGTTCCAGCATCGTTGTTGAGCCACACCCAACCCGAACCGAAGCGGCCCGCACCAGCGGCCGCGAACTGTTCCTTGAATTTTTCGAAATCGCCAAATGACGTGTTGATCGCATCCGCGAGATCACCCGATGGTGCACCACCAGCGCTCGGCGCCATCCACTGCCAGAACTGCGAGTGATTCCAGTGACCGCCACCGTTGTTGCGGACAGCGGTGCGGATCGCCTCGGGCACTCCGCTCAGGTCGCGCAACAGCGCGTCGAGTGGCTTGTCGGCGAGTTCGGGTGCCTTCTCCAGTGCTGCGTTGAGGTTCGTGACGTAAGCGTTGTGATGCTTCCCGTGGTGAATCTCCATTGTCTGCGCGTCGATGTGCGGCTCGAGCGCGTCTGAGGAATAGGGAAGGGGCGGAAGCGTGTGCGCCATGGAAAGTTCTCCGGGGGTTGGTTCGGACGTTCGATACAACTGGTGTGACTGGGCGACCTATGCGGTTTTCATGCGCGAACGCGTGCGCCACCACGAAATGATGCCCGGCAAGAGGGACAGGAAGATGACGACGAGAATGACCTTCTCGATGTGGTGCTCGACGCCGGGGACATACCGACCCAGGAAGTAGCCGATGAACAACATCGACCAGATCCAGAGTACCGCCCCCAGCACGTTGTAGGCCGTATACGCGCGCAGGTTCATCGCCGCCAATCCGGCCACAACGGGCACGAATGTGCGCACGATGGGCATGAAACGAGCAATGACGAGCGTCTTGCCACCGTGTTTCCGGTAGAACTCATGGGCCCGGTAGAGGTGCTTCTTCTTGAACAGGAGCGAATCGTCGCGCGTGAACAACCGTGGACCGGTATATCGCCCAATCGCGTATCCGCAGCTGTTGCCAACGATGGCTGCAACGGTCAGCAGCACGCCGAGCAGCCACATATTCAGGCCGAATTGCGGCTGCGACGACAGGAGACCGGCCGTGACGAGCAACGAGTCGCCCGGCAGGAAGAATCCGATCAGTAATCCGGTCTCGCTGAAGATGATGGCCGTCAACCCGACGTACCCGCCAGCTTGCACGAGCAAGCGCGGATCCTTGAGCTGATGGAAGAATTCGAGAAGGGTGTTCATGAGGCTCGGCGGGAGAAAGACGGCGTGAGCGCAGGAAGTTCGACACCTGCTCATGGCGGGTCAACCGGCGTGCTCGCGTTTTTCCATCTGGTCGACGACGCCCTGCGACTCCCCGCGGCGCCAGCCAGCCGCTGGCACCGCGCCGGCGTGACGCAGCGAACAGAACGCATCGTCGACCGAGCAGGCGGTGCCATCGTGCTCCTGCTGGCCATTGGATGGACGTGGAGCATCGCTACAGCAGCGGTACACCCAGGCCGAGGCACAGCACCGTCAGCCAGCGCGCAGATGGCCGCTGCGCTCACCAATGCCGATGCGCCGACGGCCGCGTATCTGACGGACGCCTCGCTCAGCGCCCTGACGGGAGACCTGCGCGGCGCTAGCGGCAAGCTGCGCGCGGAAATCAAGCCGGAGGGCGCAGCCATCGCTGCGGATGCCGCCGCCAGCGGTGCGTCGCTCACGGTGGCCGAATCAGAGGCGAGCGGATCGGCGGTTGCGCCAAAGGCCGGCATTTGGAAGCTCGCCGTCGCCGTCGGCAATGCCATCAGGCCTATTGCCGATTTCAACCTGATCAGCATTCGGCCGCGCAGTGACAAGCGGAATGGAAAGGTGGGACTGTACTACCTCGGCAACTGGCCGGGTGAAACCGGTCCGGTTAGTGCACCCAGCAAGGCGCCGGCGGCGCGGTATCAGCCGCCGTCAGGCTTCATCGAGGTCACGCAACAGAATGCCGACACGCGGCTCTCGGAGCATTTCACGCTTCGCGATTTTCTGACACACGATCAACCGAATGTCTGGCCCAAGTATCTCGTCATCGAGATGCGAAACGTCGACAAGCTGGAGTTGATTCTCAGCGACCTTGCGTCGCACGGGATCGACGTGAAGGGTGTGCACGTGATGAGCGGATTTCGCACGCCGCAATACAATAAGGGCGGAGGCAGCACCGGCGGCCGAGCGGGTCTCAGCCGGCACATGTACGGCGACGCGGCTGACATCTTCATCGACAGCGATGGCAACGGTGTCATGGACGACCTCAACCATGACGGGAGGGTGAACATCGAAGATTCCCGTGTAATTCTGCAGGCGGAGGACAGGGTAGAAGCCGCGCATCCGGAACTGATCGGTGGGGGAGGCGTCTATCCCGCTGAGTCCGGGCACGGACCTTTCATACATATCGACTCCAGGGGCTACCGTGCCCGCTGGATCGGATCCGGAGGAGGATGATGAACGAACATCGGCGGGACAAGGATGGCGTCGCGGTACCGGCCAAGGGGCCAATAGACCGGCTGGGCCAGGTGCTCAAACCCGAAGACGGCGTGATCGAAATCCCTGGCATTCGCCAGAGCGACCTCGAGCCGTATGTCGGGCTCCGTTATCTCTCCAAGCTGTTCAAGTTGATGGGAGTGATACTGGGGTTGCTGCTGCTCGCGGAGGTTGTAACGGGCGTCATGGCCCAAGGCGGCGCGGCCGTACCGACCCTCCTCGGCGAGGCGAGCCGGTTGATTGTACTTGCCGGCCTGCTGTGGGGTGTCGGAGATCTCGCGATCCTGCTCATCGACGTGGGCCACGATGTCCGCGCGGCGCGAATTCTCCTCGCTCGGCAAACGCGTGCGCTGCACGGGCCATCAGTGGAGACGCAGATACCCGGAGCTCCGCCCGAGTTCGTTGATCGCGCCTCTCGAGGCTAAACCGACGAGGCGGGTACGATCGTTGCCTTGGAGAGCGATCAGAACAATCCCCCCCACTCCTTTTCGATCGAGGCCTGACCATGTTATTCACAATTGCGATCGTACTTCTTGTTCTCTGGGCCCTTGGATTCTTTGTCGTCCACATCGGTGGCGGACTCATTCACGCGTTGCTCGTGATTGCGCTCATCGTCATCGTCTACCGTCTGGTGACCGGCCAAAGGGTGGCCTGACACGTCTCGGTACGGCAAAAGGGGGCGACTCGCACGCACGCGAGTCGCCCTTTTTTGTCGTCGTGGGTGAGCGCAGTGAACCGTTGTCATCCTGGCCGAGCGTCGCGACCTGTTGTCATCCTGAGCGAGCGTAGCGAACTGTTGTCATCCTGAGCGAGCGTAGCGAGTCGAAGGATCTGCACCCCGTCCTCACACCGACTTGTGCCGCAACCGCCAGCCGCGCACACTCCGCGGCATGCCAGCGCAGCTCACCGATCTCTACGTCGTCACCCACACCCATTGGGATCGCGAGTGGTATCACACCGCTGAGCGATTTCACCAGCGCCTCGCGCGCTTGGTCGACGAGCTGCTCGACGACCCGCCGCCTGCCGGTGAGAGCTTTCTACTCGACGGACAGGCCATCGTACTCGAGGACTATCTCGCGATTCGTCCGGAGCGTGCGGCCGAGCTGGCCACACTCCTGCGCGACGGCCGACTCGAAGCCGGTCCTTGGTACGTCCTCGCCGATGAGCTGATACCGAGCGGAGAAGCCCTCGTGCGCAATCTGCTCACCGGTCGCGATGTGGTGCGACGTCTCCGCGCCGAGCCACCGCCCGTGCTCTATTGCCCCGACTCCTTCGGGCACCCCGCCGTGCTCCCCGACATCGCCGCAGGATTCGGTTGCGATGTGATTGTGCTCTGGCGTGGCTTCGCCGGACGCTCGGACGTCGCACGATGGCGCGGCCCGTCGGGACACACCGCCCTCATCTATCACCTGCCTCCCGACGGCTACGAATTTGGCAGCAGCCTGCCTGTTGATCGCGAACTGTCCGCGCAACGGTGGGAACGCATTGAGTCCGTACTGGCCCCTCGTGCAGCGGCGGGCGTGTCCCTGCTGTTCAATGGCGCAGACCATCACGCGCGTCAACGCAACCTCGGCGCCGCGCTCAACGCGCTGCAATCCGCCGCGTCACCCGTTCGCGTACACGCCACATCACTCGGCGCGGCAGCGCGCGCTCTTCTCGACGCCTCCACTGATGCGCGTATCCCAGAAACAGTCGGCGAATTGCGCGATTCGTATGGCTATACGTGGACGCTGCAAGGCACACTCGCCACGCGCGCCGCGCAAAAGAGGCGCAACGCAATGGCCGAACGTTGCCTGGTGCGAGACGTCGAGCCGTGGATCGCACTTGGAGCAAGTGGTGGCGACGCTCCCGCGCGTGCGCTCTTGAATGCGGCATGGCGCACGCTGCTGCAGTCGCATCCGCACGACACGCTCTGCGGCACCTCGATCGACGCGGTCGCCGATGCGTTCGATGCGCGAATGGCTTCCGTTGACGCGCAGTCGAGAGGCCTTCGCGACGATGCGCTACTCGACCTCACCGGGCACAATCGCGACCGTGCGCGAGAGAGTGCCGATGCGTGGCGGCCCGCCGTTCTCGTACGCAACCCGGTCGCGAGGTCGCGCGCGGGTGTGGTTGAACTCACCCTGAGCGCGACGATCGCCGACGTGGCGGTGGGCCCCGGATCAGCGCAACGGCAGGGTGCTCGACGGCCCGCGACGAAATGGGGCGTCTCGGGGGTTCCACTGCAGGTCCTTGGGACGCGAGAAACTATCGCGCTCACCGAGTCTCCGCGCGCATATCCGGACGCCGACCTCGTTGCGGAGGCTCGCGCGGTTGGATGGGTCGGTGCGATTGGAGGCTATGGTGTCGAGACGCGATTGCACGGCGCGCGTGCGCGAGGGTTCGTGCCTCATCGCGTCGTTGCAACGGGCCGCGCCCTCGAAAATGGTCGCGTGCGCATCACGGTTGACGCCAGTGGCGAAATTACATTCGAAGATCGTGAGCTCGGCCGGCAAATCACTAACGCCGTCTCGCTCGAACGTGCCCGAGATGCGGGCGATCTCTACACGCCGGCCATTCGTGAAGCGATTCCAATCGGACCCGCTCGGCGCATCCGCGTCGTGCACCGCGGTCCAATTCGTGGAGAGATTGTCATCGAGTATGCGGTGCGTGCCGAGAAGGCGCTCCCCGCCGGCTTTTGTCGATTGCACATTCAACTCGACGCGGACTCTCGCGCGTTGCGCGTGGAGGTCCGAGGCGACAATCGCTCGCACGATCATCGGTTACGTTTGCGTATTGCGACTGGTTTGACGAACGCGACGACGATTGCCGACGCGGCCTTTCTGCCCGTCGCGCGCGTCGCGCGGTCCGTCGCTCCCGCTATTGACTCGATGGAGCACGTCGTGCCGACGGCGCCGCTTCATCGGTGGGTCGCGCGATTCACAAACGACGCCGGTTTCGCGCTCGTGTCGGACGGGCTCGCCGAGTATGAGAGCACGAACGATGGCGAGATCTTCGTGACGTTGCTCCGCGCCGTCGGCGAGTTATCGCGAACGGATCTTCCGGAACGACCAGGTCACGCGGGTTGGCCAGCGTCTACTCCTGGCGCGCAGAGCATTGGCCATTATGAGGCGCGCTTTGCGCTGCAACTCGTCGGCGCCGACTCGCCTGATGTGCGCGATAAGATCGAACAGTTCGCCGACGACGTACTACTGCCGATTTCCGGTGAGACGTTGCGCTCCAATCTGCTTCCGCTGACGCGTGCTGCAGGCTTGGCGCTCAGTGGCGCAGGCCTCATGTTCAGTGCGGCGATGCCAGCACGCCGCGACGGTTGGATTGTGCTTCGTTGCGTCAATCATCGTGCAACGAGTGTGCATGGCGCGTGGCACGTGGGGCGAGAGATAACGGAAGCGGTGCGTGCTCGTCTCGACGAAACCCCACTCGAGGCGCTAACGGTCGCGGCGAATGTTGTGCGATTCACCGCTGAGCCGTTCGCGATTTTCACGATTCTCGTCCGCTGATCGGAGTCTGCATTGGTGCGCCACTAGGCGCCAAGCCCAAGAAGTCGGACCGGCAAGCTGCCAGTCGTCCAGCGGTCAGCCACAGTTAAGCACAATGCCGCTCAGTTAGGGCGCGAAGGATGTCACCCGCAATGGCGAGCTGCGAGCCAGTGTCGGGATCTTCTGTCCTCGCGCTCGACGAACGCCACAGAGCGGTATAGCAGATCCCGACACTCGCTTCGCTCCTGTGGGATGACAACCCCTTAATTGAACCGTTTGCAGTTAAGCCGCTTCTAGAGGCGTTTCGTACGTGGTCATAAGAGCAAGTACGCCACACCCCTGAAGGATGTTTAACTGTTGCTGCCCCCTGGACGACTGCTTCGCTGGTTGGCTATCGCCAATGTCGCAAACACACGGCCGTAGCACGCACAGATCCTTTGAATCACAGAAAGCAATATCGACTGGCTCACCGTGTCCCCGATGCGGATGTGGTGCACCGTGGATCTATGCCAACAGGGGAGCAATCCGCGTGCATCCGCTAAATCCGCGAAAATCCGCGTTGCGTTGGTTCACCGCCGTTTCACCACTGCGTAAAACAGTCTCGAGTGAGACCTGTGGGGGGAAGCCAGGGCCCATGCACGCGACCTGGCCCATCAACGCTGGTCCTATCGCCACGACGCACCGGTCGCCCGGCGACGAGTTCGCGCAGCCGCACGTCTACCGCGTTCGCTCACCCGCGAGCCGATCTCGCCACGCGTCGCCAAGAATCGTCGTCGCCAACACGGTGAGCACCAGCGCGACACCGGGCGCCAACGCGACCCACGGCGCGACAACCAGCAGATCCCGGCCGCCCGCGATCATATTCCCCCAACTCGGCGCTGGTGGTTGGATGCCGAGGCCGAGAAACGACAACCCACTCTCGAGTAGAATGGCGTTGCCTACGCCGAGCGTCGTCGCAACCAACGCCGGCCCCACCGCATTCGGCAACACGTGACGAAACAACACGCGGGACGACGTCGCCCCGAGCGCCGTCGCGGCGGGAACGAACGGACGATGCCGCACGGCAATTACCTCCGTGCGAACGAGTCGTGCAATTCCCATCCAGCCGGTCAGTACGAGAACGGACACGATCGTCAGAAAACCGGGTTGCCACAGCGCGACGCCGACGAGCAGCAGCACGAGCAGGGGCAGGGCGAGCAGCACGTCTGCCACGGCAGTAATCGCACGGTCGATGACGCCTTCGCGCCATCCGGCGAGCCCGCCGAGCAACGTGCCAAGAACGCCGGCCACGAGCGACCCCATCACGCCGACCAAAAGCGAAAGTCGCCCTGCCAACATCATGCGCACCATGATGTCGCGTCCAAACCTGTCAGTGCCGAACAGATGCCACGCACCGCGCGCGTCGCGAGACAGCGGCGCGACGAGCCGTCGCGCGAGCACGTCGTCGATGCGCAATGGATCGCGCGACGCGAGCGCGGGGACGAGCACGACGCCCGCCGCAAGTGTCAGGAGGATGATGAGCGCGACACGCTCAGATCGACTGCTCATGTTGAATAACCGCTCACCGCGCGCTGTTGCCGTTCACCGTTCACCGTTCACCGTTCACCGTTCACCGTTCACCGTCCGTTCGCGGATCCGCCCACACCATCAGCCCTTCCGCGATGAGGTTGGCCGCAATCACCAGCGCCGCGAACGTCGCCGCGCATCCCATCACGACCGGATAATCGCGCGCGATAATCGACACCACCATCAAGCGCCCCATACCCGGCCACGCAAAGATCGTCTCGACGAATACCGAGCCAGCCACAGTGCCCGGCAGCGCGAGCGCGAACA
>JBDTMO010000144.1:0-10073 GCA_039934235.1 bacterium
TGCTTTCCAAGGCTTGGGGCAGCGTGCTACGACAGAGCTATCAAGAGGCCAGTTCGGATGTGTGAACCGGAATGCCGTGCGGCGGCGTGTTGATCCCCGCGGTCCTCTGATCTTCCGCGGGAAACTCGAATCGCGCGCTTGCCGCTGCGTATTGGCCGCGCCAGGCGTTCGTGCGCACGCGCCAGATGTCGATGAACATGCGCCGGCTGTCGCTGGCGAAGCGCATGGTCGTGGGCTCGTCGTCGTAGCGAAAGTTCACGGCTGTCTGCTGGATGGACAGTCCGTGCTGCTGCGCGATGTAGAGGCACTCGATGTCGAAGCCGAAACCCGGAATGGTCGTGCGCGAGAAGCAGAGCTCCGCCGCTTCGGCGGTGAAGCCCTTGAGGCCGGCCTGCGTATCGAGAATGCCGGGGAGGAGGAACGCTTGCACCACCTTGTTGAACGCGCGGCTCATCACGTGCCGGGTGTACAGGTAGTGGAAGAAGCTCGGGCTCATCAGGTAGCGCGACTCGGGCAGCACGCGGCACGCAATGGCGACGTCTGCGCCGGTTTCGAGCTGCCGGACGATCTTGTGGACCTCGTCGAGCGGATAGGCGAGGTCCACGTCGGTGAAGACGCGATACTTGCCGCGCGCGGCGACCATGCCTCGCGTGACGGAGAAGCCCTTTCCGCGATTGGTCGAGTTGCGCAGCAGTCGGGCGTAGACGCGCTGGCGAGTGAAGTCTTCGAGAATGAGCTGTGTCTCGACTTCGCTCGAGTGGTCGTCGACGAACACGACCTCAACGGCACCAGGGTACAGGGTGGCGAACGCCTCGACTGCCTTGAGCGTGGTCGGCAGCTGATCCGCCGCGTTGTAGACCGGGATGATCAGCGAAAGCGACGGCACGTCCGAGGTGGGGTTGAGCATCTAGACCTCATTAACGAAGGCAGACCGTGGGAGTCTGCCAAAAGTCCAACAACTGACGCGGAGCTTGCGTACTCATGAATAGAGACGCGCGACTGCGCGGTTGCGGCGTGGGGCAGAATCATCGCCGCGTGTCTACGCAGGACGATCAAGTCGCATCCACCACTACGGATACCCGTCAGTGGTGGATTCGGCTGTGCCGTGCGCTGACGCGAAATGTAGCGCCAAGGCGCTCGCTCGCGCCAATACCGGCGGACTGCCCCTCATCGCGACGTCCTGATGAGGGGTTTGCCACCGGTGTAACGCCCACGGACTACCGAACGCGTCAGGGCTTCTTCGCGGAATCGGGCTTCATATTCATTCCAGTTTCCGCTGGCGCACCGCTCAGTTTCGCCTGAATCGTCTTGGCGTGGTCGAGGTGCGCTTGAATATTCGGCGCCGCCTTGGTGATCAGGTCCTTGAGTTCCGCGTTCTGCGCCGCGGCGAGTGCTGTTTGCGCCGTGTTCAGTACCGCCTCGTGATACGTCACCTCATGATCCATGTATGCCTTGTCGAACGCGGCGCCCTTCGGCATGGCGTTCAGGCTGTCGTGCCAGGCCTGCGCGCCGGCGGCGCTGTTGTCGCCAGCAGGGAGCTCAGGAGTCACGCTCAGCTTCTTGGCGAGATCCTGCCCCAATTTCCGCAGCGCATGGTGATCGCGCATCATGTCTCGGGCGAACGTTTTCACGTCGGCAGCGGTCCCCTTGGCGGCGGCAACTGAACCCGCGGAACTGTCCGCCGCATTCGCCCCATCGAGAATTGCAACGATGTTCGGATCGGTGAGTGCGGGTGGCGTGGGCGCTGGAGGTGGCGGCGCCGCAGCGGCCAACGAATCAGCCGTCTTGGCGCTGTCTGCGGCTTTGTCGCTTTTGCTGCAACCGGACACGAGTGCGGCGGCGCACAAAGCGAGCAACGAGGTACGGCCTATCTGTCGACGTAGCATTGGACCTCCACACGGTTCGTGACTTGACTGCGAGTTTCAACCGCGCCTCAAGGTGCAAAAAGCGTACACCACAATGGCGAACTCGGCGGACGACAAACGCCTCTCGGTCCGCATCTCGCATTTAGCGGTGTATGAGCGTGGAGCAGAGGAGGGTGCGATCGATGCAATTCCGCAGACAGCTAATTTCTGTATTGGTCTTTGGCGGATCCATCGGCTGCAGCGATGGCGGGTCGGCACGCGCGTCGATAGCCAGTGTGTCGGCATCGGTGTCCCAGTTTGCCGCAGCCGCCACCGGACAGAAAGCTCTCTTCGCGGACGAGGTGAAGGACGCAGGACACCTCGGCTTCGACACGGGAACGTATCCTGGCGACAACGCAATGCTCGCGTGGCGCACAGGCGGAGCCCCGTACGAGTGGACTGGATATTACTTGCCGAGCCCCTGTCATCCGGACGAAGGCTGGTCCGGCAAGCGCGAGACGCTCACGGCCATGGGATACGGCCTCGCCGTTGTGTACGTGGGCCAGCAAACGTGGGGACGCATGCCCGGAGCACCGCACCTTGTGCCGGTGCAGGTGAGCCGGCGTGTACGACAGCGTGTGGGCCACGCGGGAGAACGACGGACGGTGTGGCGCACCATCACGCATACGGTGATGCGTCGCGCGCCAGCGCCCAAGCCGGACGCGACATGCAATGCGGATTTCGTGAGCGCAGAGCGCGGTGTTCGCGATGGCATCGACGCAGTCATGCGCACGGCGCACGACGATTTCGCTCCGGGAACGACGATTTTTCTCGACCTCGAGCGCATGGACGTGTTGCCGCAGGTGATGCGCGACTACTACCGCGCCTGGGTGCGCACCGTGCTCGCGGATGGCCGCTATCTGCCTGGGATATACGTGCACACGTTCAACGCCAACACGGTGTACGCGGACGTAAAGTCGGTGTACCGCCAAGCACGCGTGACGAACGAACCGCCCTTCTGGGTATCGAAGTCGGCCGGGTTCGACCTCACGAAATTGCCGAGTGAAGTTGGCCACGCATTCGCCGCCGTTTGGCAGGGCGTGCTCGACGTCGAGCAGACGTGGAACGGCCATAAAATCCCGATCGACGTCAATGTTTCCAACTCGATGCACGGGGCGGTGCCCATCAGGCGAGAGGGCAATTAAACGGGTGAACGGTGAACGGTGAACGGTGAACCGTAAGTGAGCTTGTCATCCTTGCGAGCGAAGCGAGTCGAAGGATCTGCACTGGCCCGTTCACCGTTCACCGTTCACCGTTCATTGCGTAGCGATCTTCTTGAGCTCCTCGAGGGCCGCCTTGGCCGCCGGACTCGCCAGCGCTGCCGACGCCGCGGCCTTCACCAGCATGTCATCGCGGTGATAGAGGTCGTTGCCAAAGAAGAGTTCTCCGTCGCGTACGAAGGCGGTACCGTACGTGATGAATACCGGAATCTTCACCGGCAGTTTGACTGTCGTGTTGTCCTTGCCATTCGCCATCGCGTCCTGAACCTTCGCGTCGTCCCAACCGAGCACCCATTGTGCAAGCTCGGCGGGTTTTTCCACGCGGATGCAGCCATGACTGAACGCGCGAACGTCCTTGTTGAACAGCTCGTGATTGGGCGTGTCGTGCAGATAGATGTTGAAGTCATTCGGGAACAGGAACTTCACAAAGCCAAGGGCGTTCTTGGGGCCCGGCTTTTGGCGGATTCGTTGCACGCCGCCGTCCTTGTAGTACTCCAGGTTCTCTTTATCCATGTAGCCGGGGTCCGACGCAATCTTCGGAGCGATCTCCTTGGCCTGAATGTCCGGCGTGATGTTCCAGTACGGACGAAAGACCACCAACTCCATGGAGTCACTGAATACCGGCGTCGCCTTGTCCTCGAATGACTGGCCAACGATCACTTTCATGTGGAGCGTCGTCTCGCCGCTGTCGAACGCGGTGAGTTCAAAGGCGGGCACATTCACCAGGACATAGCGTGATCCCAGCGTGCGCGGCATCCAGCGAAGCCGCTCGAGATTGGCGGCAATCTGCCCGAGCCGATAGGCGGCCGGTACGTTCAGCGAGCTAACGGTTTCCGCACCTAACGTCTTGTCGACCGTAATCGCGTGTCGCGCCTGAAAGCGACCGACCGCCTCAGCAAGGCTCGCGTCATAGACCGAGCCGGCCCTGGGCGCGACGGTGGCTGCCTTCGTACCACTCGCCGAATCAGGAGCAGGCGCGGACGCGTCCACCGTCAACCCTTCTGCGGCAAGCCGGTCACGAAGGGCGGCGATGCGCTCGGGCGAGTCAGACTGGCCCGTCTTGAGCGGTTTGCCGGCGGGAACGTGAGGAAAGTCGCCCTTATCGACAATTTCACGATAGCGTGCAAGCTCCTTCTGGAGCGCAGCATACTCCGCATCGGGCGGCCGCATCTCGGCAATGCCTCGCGACAATGTGTCGCCAAGCGAGTGGACGAGCGCGCTGTCGACGTCGTCGTCATTTGGGTCGATGTGCCACGCCTGGCCAACCGTCTTCGGCGTGATTTGTCCTACGAGAAGATCCGCGCCCAACGACGCATACGTTGCGGAGAGAAGCACGTCGACGTTTGCGAGTTGATCGGCGGTCGGTTTTCCACCCTTTACGGCGTTCAGCGCATTGGCGAGTTCCTTGACCGGATACGCATCGGACCGAAGCGCGTCGTCACTCACGCCGAGCACCGCATCGGTGAGTGCCTTGACGCGGTCCTTCGCGACGCCGTCGCTCGTCAACCACAGTGGAGTGGCCCCGAGGCTCTTGTAGAGTGCCTGCGTGTGGTGCCACTCCTCCTTGTCCACGCCATCGGGGGCGTTGCCAGCGAGCCGGGCGGCGAGCGCCGTCTTCAAGTCAGCAATGGGCACGCCCTGGACGTCAGTGAGCGTGGCGGGCGACCAAATGGCCGCGTGATGAAAGCGCCTGCCACCAACCACACGTTTGGCCGCCGCCGCTTCCTTCGAGCATGCGGCCACAACGGACGTGGCAAGCAGGAGTAGTACGGATCGGCGTGCAAACGCCATCGTCGCACGTGATGTCATGTTGAATTACCTGGAGTGAAGAGTTGTTCGACCGATTCGGATGTAGTCGAAACAGAGGCGAGAGTCGGGCCACGCGTTTGGGGCGTCGATTTATCGGACCGAATTGCCGAGACCGTTTCTGGCGCGAATTGCGCCGCTAGCGCGCGATCGACCAACAGTTCATGACTCGTGGTACAGATGGTGGCGCCGTTCCCTGCGGCTTGCGCTGATCAGCGCGCGACGTCCCTGCGAACCCTCACGACTGGCAATACAGCGGATTAACATCCAGCTTGGTGTTCGTTCTTGACCGTTCGACGACGTCGTCAAGCTGCCTGGCAGACGCAGATACGACGGGAACTGACCAGACCACCGCTTCCCCAATCATCGAAAGTGACTGCTCCAACGCGCATCAGGTGGCCCTGGGCGCGATGGTCGTTAGCGCGCCAGCTACCGCTGATCACCGCGGCGATCATCGTGCTCGTGATGGGAATCTCCCTGACGCTCACCTACCAATCGCTCGTTCGAGCGCGAGAGGACGCGCTGCATTCGCGTCTCGAGGGCCTGTTGGGTGTCCTCGTGCAGATGGGTGAGAACAACGCGCGGGCGCGCATCACGATGTTGCGCCAATTCGCGAAGGACACCACGCTCGTGCGCGTGCTCTCCGTTCCGCCCGGCAGACTTTTGCCGGCTGATGAGGCGGCCGCGGCCGCGGCGTTGACCAAGTTTGCAGTTCCAACAGACTCGGGCTTGCCCATCGAGCTCTGGTCGGTAGCCGGACGTCGCGTTGCGCACATCGGTATTGATCTCCGAGACGATTCGATCGCCGCGCTACCGCCCGAGATGCGCTCTCGCCAGGGAACACGCGTGAGCGAAGTGCCGTCGGTGGAGTCCACGGACTCTACCGTGCAACTCGGCGCCCTCTATCCGTCGGCAAACCGCGTGTATTACTGGGCTGTGGCGCCGGTGATGAAGGACGGCCATCGGATCGGCGCGATCGTGCAGCAACGGCGCGTCGTCGGAAATCCGGTCACGAAGCAGATGATCCGCGACCTGTCCGGCGAGGAGTTTTCCGTCTATGTGCGCAATGCGACTGACGGCTTCTGGTCATCGCTCGACGGGCAATCGGTGCAGCCACCGGGTCGTCGCGACACCACTTCGTACGGATACGCGACGACCCGCGTCGGCGCGCGACAAATTGGTGCCGAACGGCGTGTGCGGGGAACGGCGTTCCTGTGGGTGCTCGAGGCGCCCGCGAGCAACATCGTCGCGGAGCCTCGCTCGACACTCCGCCGCCTTGGCATCTTCAGTCTTCTCCTTCTATTCGGCGGCGTGACGGCGACGTGGGCCCTCAGCCGGCAGATAACGCATCCGCTCGTCGCGCTCACGAACGCCACAGAGGCGATGGCCCATGGCGAGTACGGCCGTCGCGTCGAGACCAATCGTGCGACGTCGGACGAGGTGCAGCGGCTGGGCGGGAGCTTCAACCGAATGGCCAGTGAAGTGGAGGCCTCCCAGTTCGAGCTCGCGTCGCAGGTGGAAGAGGCCATCGCGACGTCCGAACAGCTCGAGCGCGCCAATGAGCAGCTGCTGCAGGCGTCGCTGGCAGCCGACGAAGCGCGTGACGCCGCGCTCGATGCCAACCAGGCCAAGAGCGATTTTCTCGCGGTGATGAGCCATGAACTGCGCACTCCGCTCAACGCGATTGGCGGCTACACCGAAATTCTGCAGATCGGCATCTATGGCCAGCTCAACGATTCGCAGCAGGACGCGCTCGTCCGAATCGCGCGCAGCCAGCAGACGCTGCTCTCGCTGATCAACGACGTTCTCAACTTCGCGAAACTGGAAGCGGGTGAAGTCCGCTTCAGCATCACGGATGTGCCGCTGGCGTCGACGTTGAACACGATCGAGGATTTCGTGTCGCCGCAGCTTCGCGGCCGCCAGATCGGTTATCGCCTCGAACCGTTCGATGAGAGCGTCACGGTGCGTGCCGACGCCGACAAGCTTCAGCAGGTGCTCATCAACCTGCTCTCGAACGCGGTGAAGTACACACCAGAAGGCGGCAAGATCGACGTGTGGTGCGAAATCGTCGGGGACACGGTGTGCGTGCACGTACGAGACACCGGTATCGGCATCGCGGCCAACCGGCTCGACAAGATTTTTGATCCCTTCATTCAGGTGGGCCGTGCACTGAACCGGCCGCACGAAGGAGTTGGGCTTGGGCTCTCAATCAGCCGCGATCTCGCGACCGGAATGGGTGGGGGTTTGTCGGTAGCGAGTGTGCTGGGCGAAGGAAGCACATTCACTCTGTCGCTGCCGCGTGGAACGGAGTTGACTGAGGACGGTTGAGGTTTGCGATGCAGTGGCGCGCCTCGTGCCTACTGCAGCGGTGTGCACTGTCTCCTTTCCCGCTCGCGGACCATCACTTCCGTTGTGTTACTCGGACTGCCCTCCCTTTGTGGCGCGCAGGCACGTGACGCGCGTGTCGCGTGCACCGGGCAGATCGTAAATCGCGTCGAAATCTTCCCGGCGCCGCCACCCTTCGCCGGCGCCGCAAGAAAGTGGCAGGCAGCAGCGCGCGCCATCGGGTTGCATCACGCCACCACGAGCGTGTACGTCATCGCCGCGTTCCTGTCGCTCGTTCCGGGGCGCGCGTGCACGGAATTCAGGCGCGCCGAGTCGGAGCGCGTGCTTCGCGCGCAGCCGTTCCTGTCTGATGCAACCGTCCGGGTCGTTCCGGACACGGGTGGAACGGTCTCGGTGGTCGTCACCACCACGGACGAAGTACCCATCCTGGTGAGCGCGCGTTTTCGGGGTATCAGCCCGGAGTCATTCTCCGCGGGAAACGAGAATATTGCCGGCCGCGCCCTGCGGGTTGAAACGCGCGTCGAACGCGGGCGAGCGTACCAGACGGCGTTTGGAACTCGCGTGCAGCAGGACGCGCTCTTCGGGCATCCATTCCGCTTCATCGCGCAGGCCGATCGATACCAGGTTGGACAGCGCTTCGGCGCGGAGGTGGAGCATCCGCTGTTCACTGATCTCCAGCGCGTCTCATGGCATGCGGCGTTTGAGACAGGCGACAACTACCTTCGACTCGAGCGTCCGTCGCGAGAACCGCTCGCCCTGCGGATGACCGACCAGCAATGGACCTCGAGCGGACTCCTGCGAATTTTCGGAACACACACGGTCGGGCTGCTGGGTGGTGCGGTTACGGGCCGGCGATTCGACCCGGCGGCGGCGGGCATCGTCATTGACGACACAGGGTTTCGCGCGGACACCGGCATCACGCTCCGCGGACGATACGCGCCCTTCCACGTGTCACGCGTCGGCATCCTCGGCGGTGTTCGGCGCGTGTCGTTTCACACCGTGAATGGCTTCGATGCGCTCGTGGGCTCGCAGGATGTGGCGAGTGGCCTGGCGATTGGCCTGTTCGCCGCGCGAGGGATGTCGACGGCCGGCGATGAAGACGTCTTTCTTTCAGGCGCGATGTACGCCGGCGTGGCGAGCTCCAATGCGCTGTTGGCGACACTGGCGGAAGTCGAGGGGCGACGCGACCAGAATGGCGGCGCGTGGAACAGCATTGTTGGGAGCGCGCGCAGTGCCTTCTATTTGGGAAGCGCCCCCGGCATGGTGCTCGTTCTCTCGGACGAAGTGTCTGGCGGAGTGCGTTCGCGCCTCCCGCTTCAGGTGTCGTTCGGCGACCGGGACGGCGGCTTGCAGGGTTACTCCCGATCCGGCCTTTCCGGGGCGCGGCGCAACATTGGTACTACCGAGTTGCGGTGGAGTTCTGCGTCTCGGCTGCGGGGCGCAGACCTGGGGTTCGCGGCGTTTACGGAGGTCGGAACGTTATGGGCGGGCGACGCGCCATACGGGGTTAACGCAACGCGCGCGAGCGTTGGTGTGAGCTTGCTCGCAGGCTATCCCTCGCGCTCCAAGCGGTTGTATCGAGCCGACCTCGCGATTCCTCTCACGCGATCCGGCGAGGGCAAAGGGCGGGTCGAATTGCGATTCAGCAGCGCAGACCGCACGCAGGGATTCTGGACGGAGCCTACTGACGTGGCGCGCGCGCGTACTGGCACAGATCCGAGCCGGCTATTCGCGTGGCCGACGCAGTAACCCTCAAGTCGTTGTTGCTGCCGAGTCAAAAACGGGCTGCACGCCCGGAGAACCTGAAAAAGCAGCTGCTTCATCGCGGATTGCGCGGAAAGGCGCGGATAAACCAGAGAAAAACTGAAGCAGTATCCGCGCGGTTACCGCGTAATCCGCGATCAGGCAGTTGTCGTTGCAGTTAGAACAAGGTTTTCATTTCACGTCGAGTCCGGAGTTTTCTCGATCGGGAGTCCACTGGCGGCCCACTCGCGATAACCGCCGACAAGATTCGCGACGTCCGTGAAGCCATTCTTTTCGAGAATGCTCGCGGCAATCGCCGACCGGCCACCGCCCTGACACTGCAGAACCACCGGCCGATCCTTCGAGAGCTCGCTCAAATGCTCAGCGAGTTGGCCGAGTGGAATGTTCTGTACGCCTGGCAGGTGCCCCTCGGACCACTCTGCAGCGCCACGCACGTCGACAACCTGGACGTCATTCGCGCGATCCAGCGCCGACAGTTCATGCACGGTCATCTGCCGAATCGTTCCCCGATTGACGTCGCTGCCGTTCTGGGAATCCACGGCGTCGACCCCGAAGTATCCAGCAATACGATCGAGACCAATCATCGCGAGATCGCGAACCGCTTCGTCAACGGCCCGGCCGTCGGTGTCGTCCACGATGAGGTAGAAGTCGTGGTCGAACGGAATGAGCGAGCCAGCCCAGTTCGTGAAGCTCCTGGTGAGCGGAATGTTGATCGTGCCGCGGACGAAGTGCTCGGCGTATGCATCTGCCGTTCGGGTGTCGACAACCAGTGCGTCGTCGGCGAGCATTTCGGCGAGCGTGCCGGATTCAATTCGCGGTGGGCGAGAAAAACCATTGAGCATGGTCGGCCCGTCGCGGTTGATGCGCTTCATATCCGCGAAGTACTTCGGTGGCTCGGGCTGGCCAGCGAGTACGTCGCGTACGAACTCGGCTTCATTTTCCTGGACAAGCGCCCAGTTTGCGATCTTCTCATACCCGAGCGTCGTCGAGGGAACGGCGCCGAGCGCCTTGCCACAGGCGGATCCGGCGCCGT
>JBDTMO010000145.1:0-10058 GCA_039934235.1 bacterium
GGTCGACGTGCTGGCACGCCGGTACGTCGATCGCATGGCTGACTATCTCGGTGATCCGACGGATTTCACGCCGCGCGCGGCGGTGAAGCACCTGGCCGATGCCTTCATCAGCGCCAACGAGACGGATGATCAGATGTGTTTGTGCGGAGTCTTCGCGGCCGAGAGCGGCGGACTTCCGCCACAGTTGCTCCCGGCGGTTGCTGCCTACTTCGATCTGATCGTCAAGTGGTTGGGGACGGCGTTGAAGCCTGCGTCGACCGCGCCGAAGCCGGTGGAGATCATTGCGGCTTTGGAGGGCGGCATCTTGATGTCGCGCGTCAAACGAGACCCAGCGGTGCTGCGTGCCGTGGTGTCGGCGACGGTCAAGCGCGTGCAGCCGTGATCACCGATCAGCGGTTGTGCGCGCGTCGGTCCCACCCATAGGTCGCGGCCGCTATCTGAGCACGCTGCGAATGGCCGCGACCAACACTGCGGGCACCTCGTCGGGCAGCGCGTCCGTTGTCGTCTGCCCAGTTGGCCCAACACCAACGATCACATACTTGAAATTGGCTGAGACCACTTTCGGATTCGCGAACAGCGTGGTCAAGCGCGCGCGGTCGGCTTCCGGCAAGGCCGACCACGCGACTCGACCCTCATTCTGAACGTGCCCGCCGGGGGATCCGGCGCCAACGACACCCCCGACTGGCCGAATGATGACTTCATTCATCTGCATCACTTGGTGATTCGACTGGCCGCTCCGACCTACAGGCCAACAGCAATCCATGCGTCATTGACCGCCTTCTGAACGTGCGCATCTGTCGGATACATCCCGTGCGCCACCGACCGTGTGCGGTTCGCGAAAGCGGACATCAACATATTCGGATTCGGCGGGAATCCGGTCAATGCCTGGTACCAGATCTGTCCGACCTGATCCCAACTGTGGCCGTTCTGGCCTGCTGCAGCGGTCGCCGCCTTGAAGAAGGCAAGGTTTGGGATTCCGCTGCTGTAGTGCGGATCCATTCCCGCGTGGTACTGACTGAAGTGCGTCGGTTGCGGAGCAAGACAGTGCGGTGCCGCCGGGTTGGCCATATCACGCAGGCACGTGAAGCCCTTTCCGATGGCGGTCGGCCCCATGACGTTGCGGCCGATGAGCCAGTCGGCGTTGTGCGCACTCTGGGTGCCTTGCCATTGGCGAAACATGGACCCGAACACATCGGACATGCTCTCATTCAGCCCGCCGGCTTCATTCGCATACACAAAGCCCGCGGAGTGTTGCGTCACCCCATGCGTCAACTCGTGCGCGATTACGTCGTTGCCGAGGGTGAAATCAACGAAGATCTGTCCGTCCCCGTCGCCATAGGTCATCTGCGACCCATTCCAGAACGCGTTGTTGAAGTTTGTCGAGTAGTGAACCGAGGAGACCAGCGTCATGTGATGCGCGTCGATCGAGTCGCGCCCGAAAATGTCCCAGTAGAACTTCGCGACCGCCTCTGCTTCGTCGCACGCGCGCTTCACTGTGCCGTCGTGCGAACCTCCGGGGTTGGTGATCGGCGTTCCAGGCAGTGTGGTACCGTGCTGACAGTCGTAGGCGTGGGAGGGCGGGACGACGTGCGGGACCGGAATGGGAAACGCTGTCACGCCCTTGAGCGGAGGCAATTGCAGCGTCGCCAGTGTCAAGGCAATTTGCTGATCGCGAACCGCGCGTACACGTTCGCTGATCGCGGCGGTGTGCGCGAAGTTCGCGCGGAGCTCTTCCGAGAGCCCGGCGTCGGATGCGAGTCTGCGGAGCACGTCCTGTGGAATGATGAAGCAAGTGCAGGTCATGAGACACCTCGAAGGAAGTTGACGTTCGCATCGAGGATGGGCATCGCGCGCCGTTTGCCCAATAGGACAACTGTCCTAGCGATGCTCGACCGAACCATCGCGCCACGTCGACGGTGAGCACACGCCAGGGCATTGCTGGAATGACCTATTCTGCCGTGTCGATCGTCTCGCCGGCAAACGTCATCCACGTATGCCGACGGTAGTCGTACAGCTGACACTCGCGGAACGTTCGTGACATCCCTCGAAATGAAAAGCGCTCCGCGATGACGTTCTCCGCGCCAAAATGCTCCTCGACCGCTCGCTGCGCGCCGACCAGGTTGTACAGGGGCACACGCGTGTCCACGTGGTGGGCTGTGTGCTCCATGATGTGATGCAACACCTGCTCGAGCCACGGCGGGAACACGATGTGCACCGTTCCCTGGACCTGCGATCGGAAATAGGTCCATTCGGTCTCGTCGGCATACCACCGCACTCGCGGATGGGTGTGATGCTGGAACGTGGCAAAGCCCATCAGCCATGCGAACGAGAGAAATGGCACGACGACGCACGTCGCGGTCACCGCCGCGATCGATGCCAGCGTCGCACCACTCAGCGCGCGCGCCCTCAGCACCGCGACCACGCATTCGAGCGCGATGAACGCCAGCACGAGCGTGCGATCGAATGGGAACGTGCCACGCTTGTCGATGTGCCGGCGATGCTCGCTCGAGGGCGCCATCTCGAGCGACCACCAGATGGTGACGAGGTACAGCGGCAGCATGCCGACCCATGATCGACAGAGCCGCTCGAACCGTCGGCGCCGAGGTGACAGAGCGCTGTATTCCTCGATCGTCAGCGGCGCGTACACCGGATCGCGCCCTCGAAGATTGGTCCACCCGTGATGCATCGCATTGTGCGAGTATTCCCACGCCGCGAGCGGATGCAGGCTCGGAAGAAACGCAATTCTCGCCAGCCATTTATTGAGCGAGGATTGTGAGGTCAGACTCCCGTGACACGCGTCGTGACCGACGATGAACAACATCCCGATCGTGAGCCCGTTGAGCAGCGCCAGCGGAACGCGCCATCCCCAAGTCGAAACACCGAAGACCGCGCCGACATGGATGAGATACACCGCGAGTGTGGCTCCGAAATGGGCGAGGCCGCGTGCGGTCGACCGCTGACGACTGAACGCCGGGAGCGCGGCGCGCGCCTCCTTCACCGTTGGCTCTGGCGCCGAGGCGCGTGTTCCTGCGGCGTCGATTACCATTTGCGTATCGAGAGATAGATGATGTTGCCGAACGTGTCCGCCGTGATGGTCTGGCGCTGGATCGCATCGGTCGGTATGCCGGCGGCAAATCCGGAGACGTCGCTCGCATTGCGGTAGATGAGATTCCAATCCATCACCGCTTCCATGTATCCGATCTCGCGCAACGTCGGCGCGAAGTTCGCCACGAGCAGGCGCCCGTGGGGTCGTAACGCGGCAAACATCGACGCCGTCAGCTTTCGCGCGACGCGGTCGTCGAGATAGTCGTACAGGCCCGCCGCGTACACGAGGTCGAAGGTCCCGTAGGCCAGTGGGTTGAACAGAAATTCTCGCATGGAGACGCAGAGCGGCGTCACATGGGCGCTTCGCAACTCGCGGCTCACGACCGCGAGGCTCCGCGAGTCCTGATCCACGGCGACGATCTCGCCGATGGCATCATCCTGAAATGCGACGCTGCGTTGCGCTTCCCGCAGATGGCCACACGCCAGCGCCAGTACGCGGGGTTGGCTTCGCTCGGTCGCCGCGAGGTCGAGCGCGGCGGCGAGGATGTCGCGTCGCTCTCGGACGCTGAGAAACCCGGTGTGTGGTGCAGCCCAGCGATGCAAGCGCTCACCAAGCTGGCTCATGTCGCTGGCGCGGCTCTCGCCATAAATGAGATCCAGCAGCGGCGCATCGCCGGGATATCCGCACGGTTTTTCGAATGCCCGACGTGTGAATGGCTCCTCGTGCAGAAGCGCCTGGAGCGGATGTCCGTCGACGATCTCCGTCCTGAAACGATGCCATTCGTCGCGCGAGAGCCCGAGTCGAAGATCGCGCAGCGCGACAACAAACTCGTCCAGGCTCCCGAGATCGAGGTCCAGAAGCTGCCGATGGCAGCGGTCGAGCAGGTCAACGAGACACGATACCTCGTCGGACATGGCGAGCGGTGACGCGTCGATGAGACTTGATGAATGCGACATTGATGTTGATTGGTTAAGAGGAGTGGGAACGGGCGGATCAGCGTTGGAGCGCAGGATCGGGCGTAACGGCGAGCGCGATGCGCGCGACGTCGGTGCGCCGGCGGACGCCGAGCTTGGTGTAGACGCTTTCGGTATGTCGCCGAGCGGTGTGGACGCTGATACCGAGGCACGCGGCTACTTCGCGGCTCGTGCGCCCGTGGGCGATGCAATTCGCGACTTGGCGTTCGCGCACGGTGAGTGGCGCCCAACACGCTTCGTCGGTTCCGTCGGGTGGAGCGGCCGGATGGAACACGACGATGGCGCAGTCGTCTCCCAATCGGCTGATCGAGTAGACGGCGCCAGCGACGCTGGTCGCCTGTCGGTCCCGCGACGCCTCGGTGGACAACCATGTAAGAGATCGCACCCGTTCGGCGATGCGTTCCCATTCATCCACAGTCGCGGCGAGAAGATCGACCGCGGCGGCCGACCGGCGAAGTCGGTACCCGGCCAGGTTGAAAACCGCAAACGGAACACCAAGTCGATCCAGCGTCGTTGCATCGCGGGTGAGATCCGCGGACGGCGCGGGGTGGATGCGGGTACCACGTTCCAACGTGTGCATGGAGTCGTCCCTGCGTGTTAGTGGTGTCTGTCGTGCGTCGGGGCTGGCGCGTTCAATTCACGGTCGGCAGCTTAGTGACGCGCTATCAACTCCGATTCGCGCCGTAGTCGTGTTGCTCTCAACCGCGCAAATAGCCGATGTCGGTCGCGCGAGACTCGGCTTGTGCGCCCACCGGTGAGCGTAGTTGCCCGTCACTTTGCGATTATTGGGCAGCGTATCCGTCCAGAAGGACGGCCAGCCGCTCGCTGGTAAGGCGGCGCAGCGGCGGCGCGTCGGGTTGCTCGCGATTCTTGCGCTTTCTCCGGGCCGGGCGGCGACGCGCGATCGCATCGTCGGATTGCTCTGGGCCGACAGCTCTCCGGACGCCGCTCGACGCAATCTCTCTGAGGCGGTGTACAACCTCCGTCGTTCACTCGGCGACGATATCCTCGAGTCGACGGGCGATCAGCTCGTGCTGGCGACGAATGGCATCGAAGCGGATGTCGATGCGTTTCGGTCCGCAATCGCAGGCGACGACTGGAAAGCCGCAGTTACCGCGTATCCAGGCCCGCTCCTGGATGGTTGGTACATACCGGACGCGCCCGAATTGGAGCGGTGGATCGACGACCAACGGACGTTGTTCGCCGCGAACTATCGGAAGGCGATCGAGCAGTTGGCGGAATCGGCGCGGCGTGGGGGCGACGTGCTGTCTGAGGTGCAATGGCGCCGACTGCTCGCACGGACCGATTTATATAGTAGTGGAATGGCGCTTGGTCTCGCCGATGCGTTGGAGCGAGCGGGGGAACCAGCGGAGGCGAGTCAGAGCCTGCTCTCCCATTGCGAGCTGCTGCGAGACGAGTTGGAAGTCGAGCCGGGCGACGCGGTCAAGGAGGCGCTCGCGCGACTCCGCCTCTCGACTCGACCCAGCGCAGCGCGGACGCCGCCGGTACGGACCGCATCACCGCGTCAGTCGCCGGTGGCGATGGTGTCAGCCACGTCGGCGCCGATGGCGCTCACGCCGCTGCTGGCCGTTGCTGATTCCGGCACAGCCGGTCCGCACAGGAACTGGTGGAGATTCGCCATGTTGGCCGTCGCCGCGGTGGGGATCGTTGTCGTCGCCGCCGCATGGTATCGGCGCCCGCTCACGACCATGCGCGATCCCAACTCGATTGCCGTCCTGTATTTCGATGACCATAGTCCGCCACCGGGGATCGGCTATCTCGCGGATGGCATCACGGAACAACTCATTCACGATCTCGCCTCGGTGAGCGCATTCCGCGTCGTGTCGCGCAACGGCGTAAAGTCATTTCGCGGGCAACCGCCGTTGATCGATAGCCTGTCGAGAATGCTGGACGTCGGGAGCATCATCGAAGGCAGCGTGCAGCGTTCGGGCGACTCGATTCGTGTCACGGCGCAGTTGATCGACGCCAATACCGGCAAGCACGTGAGCAGCACGGTGCATCAGCGCCCGATGACCGAGCTGTTTCAACTCGAGGTCGATGTGGCGTCGGCGGTTGCCGGCGCATTGCAGAAGCAGGTGGGGCGTGAGATTCGCCTCTCGCGCATGGGCTCCGGAGCGCACAACGCCGAAGCGCGCAGTGACGTGCTGCGAGCGCAGGCGATCCGCGACGAAGTGCTCGAGACAACCGCCACCGAACATCCGAACGACATTCGCACGCTGATCGCGGAGCTGTGGCGCGCGGATACGCTGCTGGCGAACGCCGAACGGCTCGATCCGCGATGGAATCGGCCCTCGATCGATCGCGTGTGGATTCGGTATTACGCCGGCCGAGCGCAATTCGCGACCGAGCGACTCGCGGCACTGGACAGCGCGGCCGGGATGGCGAATCGCCTGCTCCTGCGCGAGCCCACCAACCCCGAGTTGCTTGCACTGCGCGGTGCATCGACCTGGTACCAGATCATGGCAAAGATCAACGATCGACCGGACTCGTCGACGATCCATGCGGCCGAGCGCGATCTACGAAGCGCCATCGAAAAGGACTCGTCGCTGGCCTTCGCGTGGTCGTCGCTGAGCGCGTTGTTGTTGCGAAAAGCCGCGTACGCAGAAGCCGACCTCGCGGCGCGTAAGGCGCTTGCGGCTGATGCATACCTCTCGGGTGCTGAGGACCTGATGTGGCGTCTCTTCGCGGCCGCGTACGTGGTTGGTGACCTTCGGGCCGCGGGAGAGTGGTGTCACCGTGGGCAGGTGCTCTATCCAAGGAACTGGCATCTGCTCGAGTGCGATCTCACGCTCATGAAGAAGGAGAGCAGCCGCAACGATGCGCGCGCATGGCAACTGGTCACTCGACTCGACAGGTTGGATCCGGAACCGCAGGCAGTGGCGGCGGGCCATCCGTACAGCCCGATCTATCGCCGGATGATCGCGGCATCTATTTCCGCGCGCGCAGGCGATCGCGCACGCGCGGAGCGCGAAATCAAATGGGCGCAACGAGCGACCGAACGTGATTCGGTACTTGCCCAGGACCTGTTGGAAGACGAAGCGTTCGTGCTGGCGCAGCTCGGGGACGATGTCGAGGCCACGCGACTGCTGCGTGAGCTGATTCGACATCGTCCCGGCGTCGAGCCGGTCGTTCGTCGGGATACGGTGTTTGGACGACTGTTGGGAGCTAACGCGCCCGCCAGTCCTCAAACGACAAGGAGTCGAAAACGGTAACCGGACCTCCGTCTTCGGGCAGCACAAATTCGGGGTCGCCAGGCACAGCTTCGCGCGCGCGATGAAGCGTGAGACTATCGCCAGGTACAGTGATTTTGTGGTAGTCGCTCGGACACACGTGCGTGATGGCGATGACCTCCGGGGCGCGGATTGCCGCCCAGAGATCGGCTAACTCCTCTGGAGTCATCTCGCGGGTGTAATAGGGCACGACAAACTTTCGCATTGCCGCCTCACCCCAGAATGCACAGTCAGGGAGGATGTCCAAGGGTGGCGTCCGGAGGCTAAGCGGCGTGCCGTTGACGACGATTGACGCCTCTGACGTCTGTCCATTTTTCCCTGCCGCCGGCATATCGCTGGAGTTGTCGATCTGCATGACGACTGGTCGTCCAGCAACATCGGACAATGGTACGACGGAGAACTTGTCGGCGTCGAGCACGACCGCGTGCACGGTGCGATTGTCACAGTTGTCGGCCGCTTCAGCGAGGCGGCGGAGGTCATTGGCTCTGAGGGTCAGCGGCATCGCGGAGGGTAGTTCGGGTCGACGGCAAGGACGGAGCGTGGAAAGGTCACATCTCCGGTACTGCATCAGGAAGCAGTGTGGGGGTCGTGCCAGAAAGATGTTAGTCGTGATCTGGCCGACCGCTCAATAGGGCAAATGACCGACACGATCGATTTCTCATAGGTCAATCGTCCGAGTGGCGGTGGGCAAACGATGCGTCATCTTTCGACTCCTCCAGGCGGAAGCGGCTCCGCGTCCAGCAAAAAACTTCCATTCAATCGATGCGCAACCAATTCTCGCGACTAACGGCGACCGTTCGAATTGTCAGTGTGGGAGCTCTCCTGAGCTGCGTCTTCGTTTCGCCAGCGACTGGGCAATCGACGTCGCCAGTCAAGGTAAATCTGTTTCTCCCGGTCGACTGCGTCTCCACGGAGGCGAACGCTGACTCGCTCGCGAGCCTGTACTACAAGGGCAATGCGTCGGCGACGAATAACGCGTTCCTCGCGGCGCTGAGCGGCTGTGGCCTCGATTCCGAGGGCAAGGACGGGAGACCGGCGCTGAATGGCGAAACCGACTATGTGCTCGTCACTCTATTGACTACCTTCGGCTCGACGAAAGTGTCGTCGGGCGGTCTGCAGCCACAGCTTCTTCACTTCATGGCGCATCGCGGGAATGCGGACTATCGGCTGATCTTACCGGGAGTGAAGTCGCCCACACGTGTATTTCAAGTAGTGCTATACGCGCCCGTCAATTTCAGCTTCGCCAGCTCCGCGACGGAAACCAAGGTCGCCAGTCCGTTGACGACGGATCTGGCCGCGTTCCTCAAACAGGTGTCGCTGGCCGGCTACTACATTCGGCCGCAATTTGTTCCCGAGGTAAACCAACCATCGGGTACGAAGCTCGTGATGCGGGCCCAGGTCGGTACGCTTCCGATCCGCTTCCATGAGGCGTCAGTCTCTCTGACCGAAGCAGGACGAATCAGCCCATCTGACGAGTTAACCGGTGACGATATCGTCGCCGTGAAGAAGGCGATCGCCAGAGTGCAACTCGTGTTCAACGGATTGGGTAAAGCACTGCCTTCGTGTATCAGCGTTTTGAGCGATGCAATCTACAACGTCGTCGCGAATACGCCGTGGGCCGGCTCAAGGTGGGACGATCTGCCGAAGGCCGTCGACCATGGCGTTACCGCATTTCTGTGCCCGAGTGGAGGACTGACGGCCGGCGAAATCGACACCGTTCGCTCGCGGTACCTGGCCGCCGTGGCTGCTCCGTCGTCGACGGACGTGTCGGGCAGCGCCACGATCATGAACGCGCCGCTCGTTCGTTTTCGCTACGGCGCAATGCTCGCAGCCCTCGTGGGTCCGGCGCGTCCCGCCGATCAGGTCAAACCGAACTCCGACAGCAAGGTCTATGACGCGGATCCAATCGGTCGCGCAATGACTATGGCGGCGGTGTCGTTATATCCATTTCCGTACGATTCGACCAGTGCGACGATGACACTGCAAGAACGACTGTCGGTTGACGCGGGCCCGATACTGACACCCTCGGCAGGGATTGGCGTTGGCCTGTCGATTGGACTCGCGCGCGGTCTCGCGTTCAGTGGCGGTTCAGCTTGGGTCGTTGCCGGTCGGGGGCCAGGCGGACAGCGACCGGGCGACGCGATTCCAGCGTCGGGACGTACGCTCACGCAAGGCGTCGCACAATCATTCTACTTGGGAATGCGCCTCAGGTTTCCGTGAGCATGAAGAAATGGCGTATCGTGACTCTCGCGCAGGCACGAGGGCGCGCGTGGATCGATGCTCTCGATCGCGCGCGCCACGAATTCTTCCTTTCCGCGCGTGTAGGCTTCGCGGTCCAAGGGGAAGCGCGCCGCCAGTTCGAGTTTCAACTTCTCATACGACCGCGCAAGCTCGGGCTGCGCACGCAGCCGATCGCGGAATGTCAGGAGCGGTAACGCCTGGGCGCGCGGCCGCACGTGGACATGATGCGTGCGCCGTTCGCCAAAGGGTGGCATGCCTTTGACGAAAAAGAGATGGAGTGGATCGGGGTTGCTCGCCCAGAACGAGTACGCAAGTCTCGCGAGCGCGCCGCGGATAGCCTCGTGCGGCCATTCGCCATCCGCTGGAACTAGCAGAATGTCAATGACCGGCTTCGCCGCGAGTCCCGGAACGGCCGTGCTGCCGACGTGTTCGAACTGCAGCGCGGCGGCTCCCGCACGGAGTGCCTGGCGGATGGCGTCAGCTTCCTCCGCGTAGGCCGCCGGCCAGCGCGCGTCTGGTGGTCCGATCTCGACAAAATCAGTATTC
>JBDTMO010000146.1:0-10000 GCA_039934235.1 bacterium
TGCGCTTCGTGCTCCACTATCACTTTCCCGGCTCGGTCGAGGCGTACTATCAGGAGGCGGGCCGGGCCGGCCGCGACGGTGAGCCCGCCGTCTGCACGGTGCTGTATCGCGTCGAGGACTCGCGAGTCCAGTCGTACTTCCTCGGCGGCAAGTATCCGGATGTGGAGGAGGCGGCCAGGGTTGCGCTATTGCTCGAGCAGTATCCGCTGCTCGAGCGTGTCGAGCTCGATGCGCTTGCCGAGCGGTCCGGTGTGGCGCGTCGGAAGGCGAGAACCGTTCTAACGCTCCTCAAGCGTCATGGCCTGGTCCGCGAGCATCGTGGCGGAGGCTGGGAGCGGTTGCAGCGCAACCTCACGTCGGTGAACCTGAGTGAGGATCTTACCGACTACGAGGCGCGTCGCGAGCAGGACCGCGCGAAGCTGCGCGCGATGGTCGGCTATTGCCAGAGCGCGCGCTGTCGCACGCGCTCCCTGCTGGAGTATTTCGGCGAACCGGCAGACGAGAGCTGGATGTGCGGGAACTGTGACGCGTGCGATGCGCAGGAGGCGTTCGCACGGCGCGCGCGGCGAGAGGCCGCTGCGACGGCGTGAGCGAGACGGCCCAATCTTGATTGCGGTCCACGGATCTGTAAAAACGACAATTCCGCGGCCACAAGGAGCGTGACTGCGGAACCTGTGTGAAGCCGGCGAGTGCTAGAAGGTCGTCAGCAGTGCGTCGTCTTCGAATGGAAGCAGGCGTTCGGGATCGAGGTGTGACAGGCGGTTGCCGTTGCCGTTGCCATTGCCGTTTCCGTTGCTGTACGACTTGCCGTTCGCACGTCCGGTGTTGGGGCGTGGATCTGGCCGGCTCGCAACCCTCGCGACCGGGCGGGGCGCGGCGCGTCCCTGCCTCACGGTGTTACCGGTGAGCTGGAACTGGCCCACCATGTCCGTCAACACGCTCGACTGGCTCGCCAGCTCTTCGGCGGCGCTCGCCGATTCTTCCGCGCCGGATGCCATCTGTTGCGTGACGCCATTGATCTGGAGCACCGCCCCGTTGATCTGATCCACACCCTGCGATTGCTGCAGGCTCGCCGCCGCGATTTCCGCCACGACGTCCGACACCTTCACGACTTGGGCGTTGATTGCGCCGAGGGTCTTGATGACTTCGGCGTTCATCGCGACGCCGCCGTTGGCGTTCACGACGGATTCTTCGATGAGTGCCGCTGTGCTCTTGGCGGCTTCGGCACTTCGCATGGCCAGGTTGCGGACCTCGTCCGCGACGACGGCAAAGCCCTTGCCCGCATCGCCGGCGCGTGCCGCTTCGACAGCGGCGTTCAATGCAAGGAGATTGGTCTGGAACGCGATCTCGTCAATCGTCTTCACGATCTTGGCGGTCTGGTCGGCCGACGACTTGATCTTGTTGATGGCGATTGAGAGTTCATTCATGCGGGAGACGCCGTCGGCCGCGCTGGCGCGGGTTTCTGCCGCGTAGGTGGTGGCGATGCGCGTGTTGTCCGTATTCTGCTTCGTCATCGCCGCCATTTCCTGCAGGCTGCTCGAGACTTCCTCGATGGAGCCCGCCTGCTCGCTGGCCGACTGCGCCAGCGACTGGCTGCCCGCGGTAATCTGTCCGCCGGCCGCCGCGACCTGCTCGGCGGCAGCCTGCACCTGGGACAGTGTCTCGTCGAGATTGGTGGCGGCCGTGTTGATCGCTTCCTTCATCGCCGCGTACTCACCGTCGTAGCGGCCCGTCATGCGGGCGGCGAGATCGCGATCGGCCAGGCGCTGCAACACGTCGCTCGCTTCGCGGAGCGGCACCGAAACGCCGTCCAGCGTCTGGTTGAGTCCGTCCACGAGGGTGCGGAAGCCACCCTGATACTTCGACACGTCGGCGCGGGTCTCGAGCTTGCCGACGCGCGCGGCCTCGATGAGCACCTGGCTTTCGCGGATGGTGTCGCGCAGCGTGGCCGCTGCCTTCTCGTAGGCTTCGATGGTCATGACGGTTTGCGTGAGGATGCTGTCCACGTTGCGGGAGAGCACACCTAACTCGTCTTTCTGCGTCATCTGCATGTGCGGCGTGCCGTAGACGATCTTCACGTCCAGCTCACCGCGTGCAAACGCCTCGAGGCCGTTCGCAAGGTTGGTGATGCAGACGGTGCGCATTTGCTCGGCGCGCGTTGAAATCAGGCCCAGGGTTGTGCTGAGATAGCTGCTGATCAGGAAGCCGATGGCGAGGGCAACGACGACGGCGAGCGCCATGCCTCCACCCAGCAGATATCGCGACGACTTCGCCGCCACCACTATGTCCGCCTCATCGCCGGCAGCGAAGACGGATGTGAGACTCTCGAGCTTTTGAAGCGTGCCGTTGGCGGCGTCGAAGCGCACGCGGCCTTCACCTGCTGCGCTGCGCATCGCGGAGTCGACACGACCGTCTTGCAGTAGTGACATCTGCTGCTCCATGTGACTCGCGAGCGCTGCGAGATCCTTGACCTGCTGCTTCCAGAGCGAATCCTCGTTCGCCCGCCGCGGCAGCGGCTCGTACTCGCTCCGCCCCTGCTCGATGCCATCCTTGAGAACGAAGCTGCGGTATTCCTCGACCCGCTTCGCGTAGGTGGCGTCGTCCTTCCCGAGCTTCGCCACGATCATGCCCATCTCGACGCGACGGCTGTCCGAAATGCCAGCGTCCATTTTCGAGAGCCCCGCCATTGACGGCACCAGGTTGTTCGCCACCTCATCGCTCGACTTCATGATGCTGGAAATGGCGCGGAACCCCGCGCCGCCCACACCGACGCACAGAAATGCGACGACAAGAAAGCTGCCGAGCATCTTGGCGCGCAGTGGAAGATCCTTGAACCATGACATGTCGCGGTACCGATGTACGGAGTGAGTTCGACTGTGGTGACGGCCTGCACGTGAGTGCGCGCGTGGTGGTCTATGTCACGATTATCGGCAGGCGTCAGTACATCTGAACCGCGATGTTCGGCCGTACCGCGTCAGACCGCAACAACGCTCCGGCGCGCGCCAAGCGCATGCAGGAGCGCAGAGGGAATCCGGCTCAGTGGCGTGATCTCGTCAGCGCCGCCGAGCTTGATGGCCTCTTTCGGCATGCCGAACACCACGCAGCTCTCTTCATCCTGGGCGATGGTGTACGCGCCGCTCGCGCGCAGGGCGACCATCCCGCTCGCACCATCAGCACCCATGCCGGTGAGCAGCGCGGCAACTGCGTTCCGCCCTGCATTGCGCGCGACTGAGTGAAAGAGGACGTCCACGGCGGGCCGCTGGTGGTGCACACGTGGGCCGTCCTTGATGGCCAGCACGTAGCGCGCGCCGTCGCGGCGCAGCACCATGTGCTTGTCGCCCGGCGCGATGAGCACCATTCCGGGCAACACCGAGTCGCCATCGCGCGCCTCGCGGACCTCCTGGACGCAGACGGTATTGAGGCGGTCTGCGAACGCCTTCGTAAAGTGCTCAGGCATGTGCTGAACGATCACGATGCCCGGTGCGGCCAGGGGGAGACTGCGCAACACCGATTCGATCGCGGTGGTGCCACCCGTGGACGCGCCAATGGCGATGATCTTGTTGGTCGTCTCGAATGCCGGCGCGGCGTGCAGCATCGGCGCTGTCGGCGAGGGGGCACGTACGCGAGCAGATGCAGCGGTGCGAATCGCGCGGACGAGCGTAAGACCAACTTCGGGCAGCGAGTACGCGGAACCCGGCTTGCTCACCACGTCTACCGCGCCCAATGCCAGCGCGCGCATGGCTGTTTCGCTGTGCTCTGGCGCCACGGAACTCACGATGACGACCGGCGTTGGCCGATGCTTCATCAGCTTGGCCAGGAAGGACAGGCCATCCATGCGCGGCATCTCGATGTCGAGCGTGATGACGTCCGGATTGAGCTGGAGCAGCTTCTCACGCGCGACATAGGGATCCGACGCCGTGCCGACGACCTCGATGTCGGGAAACTGCGAGAGCTCGTCGCTCAGGACCTTTCGGACGAGGGCAGAGTCGTCGACAATGAGGACGCGAATCATTCCATGTCCCGATCGATGTAGAGCAGCACGTCGGCGCGCCCCATTTCTTCGACACCGAGGTGGACCTGCGCGCGCAGGCACGCATCCTCGCGGTTGCGAGGCATGATGGCGGGGGTCGCGGCGCCAATCGAGTAGACCGCACCAGTCCCACCGATGATCGGTAGCAGGTTGCCGCAAATCACGTTCGCCACTTCACCCAGGGCGTCGCGCTGCATGTCGGGAGAACCATCAGCGTCGCCGAGCATGTTCGACGCGAGCGTCGGTAGTGTGTCGCCCGACAGGGACACCACGAGACGCCCCGCTCGCGGGCCGCAGAACGTCACCTCCATCGCACCATCGAGGTGGGCATCGCGCTGCTCGTCGGTGAGCACCGGCGAGACATAGAAGAAGCACATGTCCTCGAGCGTCCGTGTGACGGTCGCCGCGAGCGACTCCTGGTATCCCGTCATGCCTCGACTCCCGTGAGGCGCAGCACGACGTCGCGCAGGTCTTCCGGCGTGAACGGCTTGCGAATGAACTCGGCGCCGAAGGCGCGCACGGCGGCGATGCGGACATCGCTCCCCTCCGTCGAGACGACGAGGGTGCGCAACCCGCCGGCATAGGGCCGTGTGCTGATGTGCCCGAGGAGCTCGAGCCCGCTCATCACGGGCATGTTGAGGTCGATGAGCGCCAGGTCGATCCATTCGGCATCGAGCACCTCCAGCGCCTGCGCGCCGTTGGCCGCCTGCCGCACTTCGCCGAGCGGAACGTCGGCCATGCGTAGTGTCCGGATGATCATCGCGCGCATGACCGCACTGTCATCGGTAACGAGAACGTTGAGGGGCATCGCGTTAACGGATACGCTAGAGTGAGCTATCGACGGCGGCGATGCGCAGGGTGACTCCACCCGTCGCGACGTCGAGGGTGATGGTGCGAGACACGTAGCCGCCCACGTCCTGCGCCTTGATCATGACGCCGTTCTTCCACAGGATCTTCCGCAGGGCCACCATGTTCCGCTTGCCGATTTCGAACATGTCGGTGCCGCCCTGCGCGGTGGCGCCTCCGGCCACCTTCACGACGATCCGTCGCTTGTTCGCGCCGAGGCGGTACGCCTCACGAAAGAGATGTGGGACGCCGGTGTCCACGAACATCGCCGGATTGACGGCGGTCTTGTCCCTGTGGATCGTTGAATCGGGGAGCATCACGTGCAGCATGGCGCCCACGCCGGCGACGGGATCGAACACCGTGATGCCAAGGCAGCTGCCAAGCGCGTACGTAATGATGCGCGCATTCGCGTCGTCGGTCACCGCGCAATCCGCGACACCCACCACGATTCGCGTCGTCGCCGGCGACGACGAACCGTCAACGAATGTAAGTGGCTGGCTTTGCATACGAGAATTCATGGCTGACTGCCGAGAGACTTTCCGAGTGACCGACAAGCAGGGAACCGCCGGGCGCCAGGAGATCCCAGAACCGATTGACGAGGCGCTCCTGCGTGGCCACGTCGAAGTAGATCATCACATTGCGGCACATGATGACGTCGAACGGGCCGCGCATCGGCCATGCCCGCTCCATCAGGTTCAGCCGCGCAACCTGCACCATGTCACGCAACGGCTTGCGCACGCGCAACCGCCGCGGACGCGCACCCGTCACGACCTCCATGTGGCGCGCGACGCGCGAGCGATCGATGTCGCCCACCGCCGTTTCGTCGTACTCGGCGGCGGTGGCCTTCGCCAGGACGCGCGTCGAGAGGTCCGTGGCGAGGATGCGGGCGCGAGGGCTACCCGGCGCGCTCCACTCCTCGGCAATGAGCATCGCCAGCGTGTACGGCTCCTCACCTGAGGAACAGGCGGCGCACCAGAAGCGTGCGTCGCCGCCGCGCGTATGCAACCGCGGCAGCACGTCCTGGCGCAGGTACTCGAAATGCTGTGGTTCGCGGAAGAACGCCGTCTTGTTCGTCGTCAGGAGATCGACGAACATGGTGAGCTCGGCATGGTTGCTCTCGCGCGCGATGTGCGCGATGTAGTCGCGATAGCTGTCGAGCTGGAGGTGGCGCAACCGCGGGGAGAGACGACTCGCCACCAGTCCCTCCTTGCCTTCCGTGAGGTTGACGCCTGAGACGCGGTACATGAGCGCACAGATCGTCTGGAACTCGCCAGCGGTTAGCGCCACACCCGTTAGCGTCGTCACGTGTGCTCTTGCAGGTTCACGCCGCAACGGCTTGGGCCGCCGTGACTTCGGTGAGCGTCAACACGCGATCGATGTCCAGCAGCAGCTTTACACGGCTCCCCTGCTTGGCGAGGCCGAGGAGAAACTCGGTGTGCACTCCGGCACCGAAGCTCGGCATGTCCTCGACCTCGTCCGGGGAGATGTTGCACACCTCGGACACCTTGTCGACGACCATGCCGATCTGGAGGCCGCGAATCTGCGCGACGATGATGCACCCCTCCTCGGTGTCCAGGGCGGGCATCGAAAAACGCGTTCGCAGGTCCATGATCGGGATGACCTTGCCGCGCAGGTTGATCACGCCGCGGATGTACTCCGGCGCCTGCGGAATGCGCGTGATCGGCAGCATCCCGATGATCTCGTGCACCTTGAGGATCTCCAGCCCGTATTCCTCGCCGTGCAGGAAGAACGTGAGGAATTTTCCGCAGCGCTCGCGCACTCCGGTGCGAATTGGTGCCGCGATCGTATCGACGCTCATGTTGCTGTCCTGTGAATGATGGGTCGTTCCTTCGCATCGAGTATCGGCAGCCCATTCATCAACTGAATCGGGCGTCGTGCAAACTCAGGTTGCCGGCTCATGCAACCGCACGAGTGAGCTCGTCACTCCGTGCCCCCTGGCGCGCGAACATGAGCAGCTCGGGGATGTCGAGGATAAGACCGACCCGGCCGTCGCCCAGAATGGCGCCACCGGACACGCCAAGGATCTTGCCCAGCCCATCGCCGAGCGCTTTGGCAACCACCTGTTGCTGGCCGAGCAACTCGTCCACGAGTAGCGCGACGAGCTGGTCGCCGGCAGCGACCACGACAACGAGCGCTTCGCAGGGATCCTGCACCGCGCCACTCACGCTGAAGAGGCGGTGCAGCCGGAAGATCGGCATCACGTGGTCGTGCAGGCGCACCATCTCGCCGCAGCCGGCAACGGTCGTCAGCGCCTGGCGCTCGGGCCGGAAACTCTTGAAGATGCCAATGGTCGGGATGATGTAGCGTTCGAGGCCGACGCGAACCAGCATGCCGTCGGTCACGGCGAGCGTGAGTGGAAGCCGCACGGTGAACAGCGTTCCTTCGCCGCGCGTCGACTCGATCTCGATGCGGCCGCGCAGGCGCTCGATGTTGCGACGCACGACATCCATGCCGACGCCGCGACCCGACACGTCGGTCACTTTCTCGGCCGTCGAAAATCCGGGCGCGAAGATGAGGCCGAAGATCTCCGACTCGGACATCTTCGCGGCGGATTCGATCAACCCGCGTTCAATGGCCTTTGCAACGATGCGATCACGATCGAGTCCCTTTCCGTCATCATGCAGTTGCACTACGACCGAACCACCAGAGTGCTTGGCCGATAACCGAATCGTGCCTTCACGCGGCTTGCCCGCGGCGACGCGAGCATTCGGCACCTCGATGCCGTGATCGATGGCATTGCGCACCATGTGCACCAGCGGATCGCTCAACGCATCCACCATGTTGCGATCGATCTCGGTCTCTTCGCCCTCGGTCGCAAAGACGACGTGCTTGCCAAGGCCCTGTGCGACGTCGCGCACCAGGCGCGTCATCTTCTGGAACGTCGGCTTCAGCGGCACCATGCGCATGGAGAGACTCAAGTCATGCAGCTCGCGCACGATCTTGCCGGCGTGATTCGTCTTGGCCGACAACTCATGCTGGCCTGGCGCCAACACGTGCTCGTCCTGCGCGATCATCGTGTGCGCAATGACCAACTCGCCGACCATGTCGATGAGCCGGTCGAGGCGATCGGTGCTCACGCGGATCGAGAGCTCACTCGCGACGCTGCGGGTTTCGCGCGCGGCAGACACGTCGTCGTGCGGCACATCGTCGTGCACCACGGCGGGATGCGCGCCATCCGAAACCTCGGACGCGGATGGCGAAACGAGCACCGGCTCGGCAGCGACGGCTTCTGCGACACGCGCCATCTGTTGGAGCACCGCTTCGTAGTTTGACGGACGCGTCATCGGCTGCCCGGCAAGTCCGAGCCGGACTTCGCTCAGCAGCGACTTGATGAGGTCGAGCGCGCGGAGTGCGAGATTGGGAATTCCGCCGGCAAATTCAATTTCATGATCGCGCACGCGGCTGAATACCGACTCCGCTTCGTGCGCGAAGTTCGCGATGTCGGTGAGCCCCAGGAATCCGGACGTTCCCTTCACCGTGTGAAACGCACGGAACACCGTGTTGATCGCTTCCAGGTTGCCCGGCGAAATTTCCAGGCGCAATAATGCCGCTTCAGCGCTCTCGAGGTACTCGGAGCACTCCATGAGAAATTCCCCTATCAGCTCGTGGTCACCCTCGGGCAAGGGGTCCATCGTCACAGATCCAACTGGCGCTGGCGCAGGAGACGCAGGAGCTGCAACTGCCGGCGCGAGAGCCTCCGCGACGTCCGGGGAAATCGCGCGAGGCGTGCGCGTTGACGCATCGTCCTCGTCGTCGCGAGCGCGAATGGCCTTTCCTACACACTCGGTCGCAACGGCAAGCGCGGCATCCGCATCGTGACCCGAATCAATCGACTCGAGGACCAGGCCTAACGATGACTCGGCCTCCTTCGCCAACGAGCGAACGAGTGCTCCAGCCATGTCGTCGGTCGCAAAGCGGCGGAGGTGCTCGCGAATGCGCTCCATCTCCACGCGTTCGTCTGCCTCGACCATCAGGAGGAGCGTGGCGGCGGCATCGAGATCCGAGCTCGCGGAAGTCGGCGCGCCATCGCCGTGCGGTGTGGTTGCTTGGACAGCCCCCTCGCGAAACCAGTCTGCGGAATCGCGACCAAGTGCGGTGAGGAGGCGTTGGCCCGCTTGTGTGAGTACGAGCTCCCGTCCGAAATCATCCGGATCGTCGACGTGCTCGGCGATAGCGTTCGTGGCGGCGCGAACGGCGGCCAGGATGTTCGTTCCGCGGGCCGCCCATGCCTTGGCGTCGTCAGCGACATTCATGGCCTCGGCAGACAACCTGGCCAGGTGATGCGCGGTAGTGAGCGAGCGTGGTAGCGTGAACAACAACATCGCCAACCCGGCGCGTGGGCGCGCGAGTGTGGCAGGGGCATCCGCGGACGTGCGCTTGAGATCGGCACGCAGCTGGCGAAGGAAATCAGGCAGTGGTTTATCCGCGTACGGCATGCGCGTGTTCAATTGGGGGGAGGTTGCGTATGAGTGTCGGCACCTCATGCCGGATGTTGAGGCAGGGACCAAATGCAATGTGCGCCCGGAGCATTTTGTCTCCGGGCGCACACAGGATTGTCTCACATCGGGTGCTTTACGCCTCCGGTGTATTCCAGCGATTCACGAGGAAGATCCTGTCCGCCACCACCTGGCGGTCAGTCGCATTCGTCGTCGTGGCGTGTGGATCAAAGCTGACCGGACCAGGTTCGGATGGAAGCGGCGCGAAGTTCATGGTGGCGTCGAATGCCTTCGGGTCGAAGGCCTGTACGATGTGCGCGAGGCGACCCTCCATCTCCTGAATGATGCTCGACGCAAATGCCAACTGCTGCGCCGTGATGTCCTGGAACTGCAGGTGCACCATCAATCCGAACAACTCATCGCGCACCGAGTGGCGAATTTCCGCGCTGCGCTTGGAGTGCTCCGGCTGGTCAGCGAGTGCATCGAGTTCATCCATCATCGACGCCGAACGATCCAACCCATTGAGAATATCCGTCGCCGCAGTCTCCGTGGCGGCCGATACTTCCTTGAGCTTGTCGTTCATGTGCATGAGCCGCTCGACCGCCGCGTGCTCCAGAATGCCGCGGCTCTCGCGCAGTCGATCGAGAATGCCGGTGATTTCTGCGTA
>JBDTMO010000147.1:0-9969 GCA_039934235.1 bacterium
TCAGTGAGCGCGGACACTCGGCGCTCGGTGAACTTGTCGATCCATCGGTCGTGGACGAGCCGGATGGGAACGGGATTGAGGAAGTGGAGCTTCTCTCGACCCGTTTTCCGGGTGACCACCAACCCCGCGTCCTCGAGGACGCGGAGGTGTTTCATGACACCGAAGCGGGTCATCTCCAGCTCGGATTCCAACTCTGTGAGCGTGCGGCCGTCACGCGCGAAGAGCCGGTCGAGCAGGAACCGCCGCGTCGGGTCGGCGAGCGCCTTGAACACGCGATCGTCGTCTGTCATGGTGCTATAATAGGTGACTATTTAGTCACATGTCAACTCTGGTCTTTGAAAAGCGCTGCCGTGATGCGCCGTCAGGGGACAAGAGCGCCGCCACTCACGAGTTGAACTGCGCGCTCGAGCACCTCATCTCGGCCAGCGCTAATCCCCGACACCGTTGGCGACACCGGCACCGTCGGCACTACGCCGACGCCATGATGCGGCGATCCATTTCGCCTGGTGACGCGCATCCCCGTCCACGACACCGTATACCCACCCGGCAGCGTAAACGGGTTGACGTTGCCATTCGTCCCGGCACTCGGCTCGCCCACGATGTCGCCCAGCTTGTACTCCTCCACCACACCCAGTGTGCTCTCCGCATAGCTGATCGAGCCGCCGCCAGAGAGAAACGCGACGCGCGCCGTGATGCGCGGTGCAACGGGCGCTATGCTCCAGTCGCCCGAGATGAAGCTCATGTCGGCGCGATCCGGCAGTGTAAGCAGTGGCGATTCAAAGAGCGCCGAGTGGATCGTGCTATCCGTGAGATGAGCGAAGATGGCGGGCGTATTCACCTGGCTCGGATAGCCACGCATATCGAAGACGACTCCCTTTGCCGACACGAGCTTTGGAAGCGCGGAATTGAAGTCCTCATTGCTGATGCGGCCGAGATCGACGTAAAAGGTGCCCGGCGAAAGCTCGGTGATCTTTGGGGGAAGCTTTGGCGCAACGACCTGAAACGTGGTGCGCGAAAGGCGCAGTTCGCGCGGTGTACCGTTCGCGCCGCTCACGCGCAGCGCAACCGCAGTGCGCGGAGGTCCGGCGAGGATCCGCGAGAGTGCGACATAGTGCACCCACTGCGGCGTCGCGCCGGAGACGCGCTCGCTCATGGCAGCCAGCAATTCGTTAGCGGGACGTCCATCGACTGAGAGGACGACATCGCCGCGTTGCAAACGTGCCGCGGCTGCAGAATCGCCGGTTGCCACGACAACGATCTTTCCCTCCACCCAATCCATGCGAACATCCGGCACCAATCCATCGACGAATGCGCTTGCGACTCGGCCGTGTCCGTCGTGCAGCGCCGCAATCATGCGCTCGAGTGTTTCCTGGAATTGCACTTCGTTCGAGTCCTTCGCGGCGCGAGAGAGCGTTGTGCGCAACGCGGCCGGCCAGTCAGTGTGTACGAGCTCGTGGTACGGATAGAAGTGCTGCATGACGCCCCACGCGAGCATGACGTCAGCAAGACGCGTTGCACGATCGGCGGCGCTAAGACGCTCGTTGGACAGCAGGGGCCTCGAATGCTTCAGGCTATCGTCGATGGACTGTTCTGTCGCGTAAAGAGCGACTGGCAGGCTTACGCGCAGGCCGGCGCCAAGCGAGAGCTGCAGCGGATGCGCCGGATCGGGAATGCGCGCTTTCGCTCCGGCGACGATGGTGCCGTGTAGCGGCGTGACCGGCGCACCGACAGCGGAACCGGGTACGAGTACGCGCGTGCTCGAGTACACGTTCTGCTGCGATGACGCCACCACGCCTCCACTTGGTGCGCCGGCGCCGATGTGCTGCCAATACACGAGGCCCGCGCCTGGCGACGGCGCGACCGGAGCACTCGGCGGCGCACCACCATCTCGATAGACGACGACGCTTGGCGCGATTGGACCGAGCAGCTTGGCGAGTGCGTTAAGAAGACTGTCTGGCGTGGGCGCATTCTCGACAGTGCGGACTCCGCGCACGGCGAAGTCGTCCCAGTTTACGCGCAATGCATCTGACGCGGGATGGAAGAAGCGCACGTACGATAGGAGCCGCGCAAACGCGACGAGATTGTCGAGTCCTCGAGTGGTGAGCGTACGCGGCGCCTCACGAGGCGAGCGTGCGATGAGTCGTTGTCGTGCGGCGCGGACTTCCGCAACGTTCTCGAAACTGGCTTGCAGCGGCGCGACGCTGTCCGCCTCGATGCGTACGTCGTCGATCCAGAGCGTGCCCTTTCCGTTGGAGTAGACACCAATTACGACGTTCGTTGCGCCGCGCGGGACGTCGAGTGTTATCGCAATGGGTGTCCAGTCCGTTGTCCCAAGCAGTGGACGCTCTTGCGACGTGCTGAACGCGAGGGCTCCGCCATCTGCGCGCGCCCACACCACTCCGCCTTTGCCTGCGAGCTGCGCGCCGCGCAGCTGTGCCGAGACGCGAAGACGACGTCCTTCGTATGGTGCGGCGGGCATGCTTGTGAGGATGCCGGCGAAGTTGGTGGGTTGTTCGTCGGCGGCAAATCGTATGCTGGCGTGACCGGAGTGCGCGACGTTCGTATCGCGCGCAATCGCGAAGTCCTCGACAGTGCCACTCACCTGCCAGAGGATGGCAGATGGCGGAGGAGACTGACCGAGCGCAGTCGTGGAGAGGACTGCGGTGAAAAGTGCGGCGGAAAGAGTCGTGTTCATGAGGATATAGTCTCGCGGTGCGCGTATCCAAGATAGAGGGCGCTAGGTTGGACGAACGTGGGTTTTGAAACCCACGCGTGTCTTCTTCCGGACCCAACAACCGGAGACCCATGTCGCGGGCCGCCACCGAAGAGCACGTTCGACGCATTTACCGTGAGACGCTCGACGACTTCTATGGAGTCGTCTCGCGCCGATGCGACGGCGACCGTGACTTGGCGGAAGATGTCGTCCAGGAGACGTGGCTGCGCGCCGTCCGTTCGTGGCGCAAGGACGGAATTCCGGAGCGTCCGATGGCGTGGCTGACCACCGTTGCCGCACGCATTCTCTCGAACCATTTCCGCCGCCACGCTCCCGACAGGATCGACGACGGTAGCGGTGACTCGCTTCCAGCGCCCGACGCTGAAGCGGCACGCGATTCTGTCGAGCGACGCTCGCTTGTCGATCGCGCGATTGCCCGGCTGCCCGCCTTGCAGATGCGGCTCCTCGAAGCATTCCACTATGACCGGCGTCCAGTCGCCGACATCGCGAACTCGCTCGGACTTTCGGAGCGGGCGGTGGAAGGCCGACTGCGCCGAGCCCGACAAAACCTGCGTCGCGAAATCGAAAGCGACGCGTCAACCGATGGAGACGTCCCATGACTCCCGACATTACGCACGCTGACACGCATCGCCCAACCGAGGCGTTTCGCGATTTTCTCGACGAAGAAATTCACCGGGCCTTCGGGCACCATGCCTTACGTCGCCGGCTGCGACTCGCTGCCGTGATCATGGTGTCGGTTGCGATTGGAACCACCGGTGGCCTTGCGTCGGCGCAGATTCGCGAGGGATCGCAGCGAGATTCGCTTCTCGATGCAGCGCGCGCCGATGCCGCGCTGGTTTCGATGCGCGTGGATCTCGCCCGCGCGCAACTCGCCGAGCAGCGTCGCGCCGTTGCAGTTGGTGCGATGTCGACTGAGACCGCGGCTGGCGCGGTGCTTCAGTTGAAGGATGTCGAATCCCAGTTGGCGCGCGCGTCGTTGAACATCGACGAGATCAAGGCATCGGGAAGAGCGCCGCGCGATGAGTTGAATGCGCCGTTGGTCAATGGACACGACTTCGTGAAGGATCGCATTCTGGCGCAGGCAATGGCTGCGCAGGTACGGATGCAAACCGCTGAAAGCGCACAAACCGAAGTTGCTCGGCGCGTGCGGGCGGGCGTGGTGAGCGAGCTGGCGAATCAGGAGGCGGAGCTCGACGTCGCACGGGCGCAACGCGAAATCCTGGTGATCTCTACGCGCATTCAGCTGAGGAAGGAATTTCTCGAGAAGCAGACACCCGTCGATCAGCTTCTGCAGCAGCTTGTGCAGGCGGAGCTACGTGCGGATCTCGGCGTCGCGCAACGAGCGCTGTCGGTCGCGCGTGCGCGGGCCGCCACGTTGGACAAGCGTCGCGCGGCGGGCGTGGGAGACGAGTTGGAGCTGATGCGGGCGCAGTTGGAGATGAAGGAGCGCGAAGTGGAGCTGCAGCGACTGCTCCAGCGGCTTGGCAAGAAGTGACTGGCGTGTTGTTTGTCGTCCTGAGCGAGCGAAGCGAGTCGAAGGACCTGCACCTGCTATTGGACGTTGTGAAAAGTGCAGGTCCTTCGCTGCGCTCAGGACGACAACGCTTTTCCTATACTTGCGTTCCGCGTGAACTCGAATGATTGTGCCGAGCCTGCATATGCGTGGCGGCGTATGCGGTTTCGCGCCATCGAACGAGCATCTCTCACAAAGCACGCATGCCCACCCACCGAGCCCCTACCACTCGGCGCACGAAGCCCGCGACGCAATCTGGCCGCCGACTGGCATCACCACCGGCGACGCCAACGGCGTACAGCTCTGAGTCGGGGCGCACCTATACGCTCGATCGTCTCATCGGCAAGGGAGGTTTCGGCGAGGTGTACCTCGCGACACCGAGTCCGAGCACCGGATTTCCAGCGCAGGTGTGCGTCAAGATCAGCGATCGTATTTCTGGTTGGTTGCGCGAGGCGTATTTCGCCGAGTTGCTCGCACGCGAGGAGCGCGCGCTTCGCGTGTTCGATCGGTTTGCCGAGGTCGATGGCCCGCACATGCGCTACTGCCTGGCAATGGAGTACGCGGAGCACGGCGACCTTGGCGCGTGGCTTGAGCGCAAGGGTGCGCAATCCGAGCGCTACGTGCGGCGCGAGATCGCAGCGTTGTTACGAGCGCTCGATGTGTTGCATCGTGGTCATGCGTTGCATCGCGACCTCACGCCGTTCAACGTCTTCGTCTGCGAAGACGAAAAGCTGAAGCTCGGCGACTTCGGTATTGCGACGCACCAGCTGAGTCGCCGAGGTGTGACTGCGGACGCGTTCAACCTGTTTCATGTGCCCAACGAGATTGCGTGGGGCAAGGTGCGGCGTTGGCAGAAGCGCGACGACGTGTACCAGATCGGGCTGTTGGCCGCGATGCTGTTGCGTGGCGACATCTCGAGCGCGATGCAGAGTAAGGATGTGCGTGGGCTTCCGTGCAGCGATCATCTCAAGGAGGTGATTCACTGCTGTCTCGGTTCGCGCGGCAAGCGCTATGAGTCCGCGAATGAGTTGATCCAGGCGCTTCGGCGACAGCCGAAGGAGCCGACGCTTGGACGCGTGAGCAGCCTGGATGGGAAGCGTGTGTCGTTTACGGGTTTTCTGGAGCGGCCGCGGTCTGAAGCAATCGCGGCGGCAAGGAAGGCTGGCGCAACGGTGCATTCGAAGCCGGGGCAAACGACGGACGTGTTGGTGCGAGGTCGACCGAACGCGCTTCAACTCGCGGGTAAGGATGGTGGGTCGAAGCTGATCGAGGTGCGACGCCTTGCCGCGCAAGGCATTCGAGTGAAGGTCATTGGTGAAAAGCAGTTCTGGAAGCTTGCGGAAACCAAGGTACGCACGCGCCCGAAAAAGAAGACGAAGTAGAGCCGCGTATTGCTCGCCATCGCGTTTGCTCGGCGGCAGGAAAAGAGATGCGAGATGCAATTCGTTTGGGCGGCGCGTGCAGATTGGTTCTGCTGTGATAACGCGAGCCGGGTCTGGATATGCCGGCGAGAGCGCGCCAACTATCGGATCGAGTGGCGGTCATATGCGTGGCCGACATCTTAGGCCGCTTACGGTGCATAGATACATCGTCTGGATCGTCCGTTGTACCAGATATTACGGCACACGCCATCCTGCAGAGCGTGATACTAGCGTTGACCGACGATGCTCTGACGCATGTGCGCAACCGTGAGGGGTTCCGGGGCGTAGTGGGACAATCAGCGGAATGGTGAATACTGGATATTGCGGCGACTCTTGCGGCGTCTTCGGAACGAGTGGTAGGATGGTTCTGCAAGCGAATGGGCGTTAGCTGGCCGCCCACGCATCTAGTAACGCTTGACGTTACTATCGGCCGTGGCTAGCTTTCCGAATGATCAAGAGCTTCGGCGATCGGGACACGGAAACGCTGTTCAATCGCCAGGCCGTCCGGCGATTCCCCAGCAACCTCCAGCGTACCATGCTGCGCAAGCTGACCATCGTTGATGCGGCCGAGACCGTGATCGATCTCCGGTCCCCGCCGGGCAATCGGCTCGAAAAGCTCCACGGGGATCGCGCCGGACAGCACAGTATTCGCATCAATGATCAGTGGCGCATCTGCTTTCGCTGGAAGGATGGCGATGCCTACGACGTTCAGATCGTTGACTACCATTGAGGTCCCGTATGGCCACGCGCAAACTCCCGCCGATTCATCCCGGAGAAGTGTTGCTCGCCGATTTCCTGGAGCCGTTGGCGCTCTCGCAGTATCGGTTGGCCCATGACATCTCCGTTCCGCCGCGACGTATCAACGAGATCGTCCACGGCGTCCGCGCCGTCACGGCCGATACGGCGCTGCGCCTCGCGCGGTATTTCGGCACCAGCGAGCGCTTCTGGCTCAACCTGCAAGCACGCTTCGATCTCGAAGCGCAACGCGACGCCCTCGGTGCGCGGCTCGAGAAAGAAGTGCGCGTGCTCGGCCGCGCCAGCTAACGTGGCGTTGCAGCAGTCAGCCGAGTTAATGATGGCTCGCTTCGCTCGCTTTTATTGACTCGGCTGCAGCTGAACTTTGGCGTTATGCGCCTGCGGGCCTGATTTGCGAATTCCAGCGGTATCATATATAGTACCGTATGGGCCGACGGATCGTCCTGGATACCAATGTCATTGTCGCTGGCCTGCGCTCGCGCCGCGGGGCGGCGTTCCGCCTCCTTTCCCTCCTGGGGTCGGGAGGGTTCACGCACTGCCTGTCCGTCCCGTTGCTCTTCGAGTACGAGGATGTCCTGACACGCCCGGGGATGGTTCCGCTCAGCGCCGAGGCCATTGAGGACATCCTTGATGGCCTGTGTGCGACGGCAGAGCAGCGGCCGCTCTATTTTCTCTGGCGCCCCCAGCTCGTTGATGCGGCCGATGATTTGATTCTCGAGATCGCGGTCACCGGACAATGTGATACGATCATCACGTACAATCAGCGACATTTCGGTGGGAGCGAACGCTTTGGCGTCCGCGTGCAAACGCCCGCGGACTTTCTGCGGGCACTTCATGAGAAGGGAGAGGATGTATGAGTGCTTTGAGCCTCCGGTTACCCAATTCGCTGCATGAGCGCGCGCGCGACCTCGCCGAACGCGAAGGGATTTCCATCAACCAACTCGTCTCGACCGCGCTCGCCGAAAAGATGTCCGCGTTGATGACCGAGGAATACCTCGCGGTGCGCGCGCAGCGCGGCAGTCGCTCCCGGTTCCTGCGCGCGCTGGCGAAGGTGCCGAACGTCGCGCCGGCGCCCGAGGATGCCTTGCCGACCCTCGCCGCGCCAAGAAGGAAGAAGGCGGGCGGTTCTCGACCACAGCCGCGGGCGAAATCGCGCGGGGACGGCGCATAACGTGCGCTGCAGCAGTCAAAGGCGTTATTGATGGAACGCGCTCCGCGCGTTCTTTCATTAATGCCTTTGCAGCTGAGCTGAGGCGTTGATATACTCGACCGAAGACTACAACTAACCACCACGATGAAAAACATCGACAGGAAAACATTTCTGAATCGTCTGGGAACCACGGTTGGCGGAGGACTTTTCGGAACGAGCCTTGTGACGTCAGTCGGAAATGCGGAAACGGCTGATTGCAAAGTCACACCCGTTCAGGAGCTTGGACCGTATCCAGCAATGAAATACCGAACGCAGCCTGATCACGATATTGATCTGACAAGAGTCAAAGGGCAGCACGGTGTCGCTACGGGCCAAATCCTTACGGTGTTCGGCACTATTGCTCGCAAAGATTGTCAGCCCGTTGCATCAGCGATCGTCGAAATCTGGTCGGCTAATCATTACGGCAAATACCGACACGAATTCGATACGAAGGGGCAGGACGACCCGAATTTCCAGGGGTGGGGCCAGGCCATCACCAACGCAAACGGCGAATACCGGTTCACAACGGTTATTCCGGGAATGTATTCAGACAGAGCGCGCCATATCCACTTCAGGGTTTCCAAACTGGGGTTTCATGAGCTCGCCACGCAGCTGTATTTCGAGGATGAAGAACGAAATAGAACGGATGGACCGTTAAACCAGCTGACGCATGACGAACAGCTGCAGATTGTTCGTCCCATCGTCAGTAAAGGTTCGGGCAAACAAATGGAATTCAACATTGTGATTGAGGAAGTGGTTGCGGGTACCGTTCCCGAAAAAGTATTGAAGGAGTACACGGGAATGTACGACCTGCAATTCAAGGGAACGATTGTCGAAAAACTTCAGTCATATGTGGGCGGCCCGTACGAGCGCATGTCCTTGCAAATTGAACATGCAGGATCGCAAGTCTACATGACGTTGCCCTTTACGCCCAAAATAGAAATGGTCTGGTCACAAAAGGACGAGTTCAAAGCGTTGGCGTTCTTTCATTCATCCATCAGGTTCACGAGAAATCAGTCGGGCAAGGTCGATAGTCTCGAACTGAATTATGGTGGGGATTACAAGAACATCATCAAGGCAATCATGACGACATAGGCAGCGAAGGTGTGCTTGACCTTCGAGCGCGGCATCGGACGATCGACGCCGGAGGTTCGTACGGGTATGAACAGCCGAGATGATTGGTAACAGAGTAGTCCAGCAGGATTGGTAACACTTCAAGGTTACCGGGTGATGATGTAGTCCCGTTCGTCGAACGTTGCCTGTAGGATGTTGTTGAAGTGGGATGGCCCAGATGCCGTCGTGAGCTTCTTGCTCCCGAAGCGAAAAGTCCCCGTCGTGGTAATGCGCTTCACTTGGAAGTGGCCGGGGTACTCGAGGGCGGGCAGCTTGGTCGGGATACGGCCGCGGCGACGCGCCGTAGTACCACGCCGGCGTCTCCTGGTGCAGGCGTTCGTGGGGCCGCTCCTCATTGTACTCGTGACGAAACGAGCCCTGCGCCCTCGCAGCGTAGCGTCGGCGTTATGTGGCCGCGTGTTTCGATGACTGGCCAGAATAACCGTGCGCCGTTATAATACATACCGTGATACGTAGCTTCGCCAATTCGGCCAGCGAGGATCTCTTCAACGGTGTGGGTAGCCGGGCGGCCCGGGCCGCGTGTCCGGCGGAGTTGTGGCCGGTGCTCCGTCGGAAGATGACGCAACTCAACCGCGTGAGCGATCTCCGCGAGCTCGCGATTCCTCCTGGGAACCGGCTGGAGCGCCTCGTCGGTTCGCGCCGTGGACAGCACAGCATCCGCATCAATCAGCAGTATCGTATCTGTTTCCGCTGGGAGGCCGGCTATGCCGACGAAGTCGAAGTCACGGACTACCACTAAGCGCCGCGTCGCCCGCCCGGCTCGCCCCGCCGGACTGGTGGAGCGCCTGCTCCCACGTCTGGTACCTCCGACCCATCCGGGTGAGATGCTGCTGGAGGAGTTTCTCAAGCCCCTTGAGATCTCACAGTCCGCGTTTGCCATTCGGCTTGGTGTGTCCTTTCCGCGGTTGAATGAGATCGTCCGCGGCAAGCGTTCGGTCACGCCCGATACCGCGCTCCGGCTCGCTCGCGTTACGGGAATGAGCGCCGAGTTCTGGCTCGGCCTCCAGCTCGATTGGGATCTGTGGCATGTGCTCAGATCAAGCGAGGCCCGCGCCATCCAAAAACTGTCGCCGCTCCCGCGCGCGAGCTAGAGGTACGGATCACGGCGCGGAGGAGGTTGAGCTGCGCGTCGAACACGGACAAATCGTCATCGCCGCCCCGCGCACCACGCGTGCGGGTTGGGCGGATGCGGCACAGCGCGCCCGGGCCGCGGGCGATGATC
>JBDTMO010000148.1:0-9963 GCA_039934235.1 bacterium
CACCCACCGGCCCTGTTGCAAGCCCTCGGAGTGGTTCGCCATCTGTCCGACGTCCTTCTTCATGTCTTCCAGCACGGCGTTGCCGAGCGCGCGAACATGCGTGTCGGACGTGCCGCTGGCGATGAGGAAGTAATCCGTCATGTCCGACACTCCCTTGAGGCTGAGGAGCACGACATCGTTTGCCTTGCGGTCGAGCAAAATGGCTGCGGCCTTTTGCGCGAGCTCAGCGATGTCCTGCTTGGGTGCGGCGGACTTTATGGATGGCATGACGAAGTTGCGGGTGAGGCTTTGTGAACAGTGAACGGTGAACGGTGAACGGTGAACGGTGAACGGTGAACGGTAACAGCGTATGTCGTTACGGGTTCACCGTTCACCGTTCACGTTCACTCTCAGTTATTGCTTGATGACCCAGACGCGAATTTCGGGCTTCACATCTGCGTGAAGCTTGACCGGCACACGGTATACACCGAGCGCCTTGATCGGATCGTGCAGGTCGATGAGCCGCTTCTCGATGTTGAAGCCCTGCGCAGCCAGCTGCTCCGCGATGTCTGCGGACGTGACCGAGCCGAACAGCTTGCCTTCCTCGCCGACGCGCGCCGAGAAGGTGAGCTGAACCTCTTCGAGCTTTTTCGCGAGATCAGATGCGCTGCCGCGGCGGTCGTTCTCCGCGGCCTCGAGACGTGACCGCTCAGCGGCGATACGCTTGAGGTTGCCCGGCGTCGCTTCGAATGCAATGCCGCGCGGCAAAAGGAAGTTGCGTGCGTAGCCGTTCTTGACCGTGACGACGTCCCCGGGATGTCCGAGGTTTTCGACCGCCTGCCGAAGAATGATTTCCATTGGATAGAACCCTCTAGTTACGTGGTAGGGCGCGCACGGCGGCGCCAGTCGGCCCAGGTATCACCCAGGCCGAGTCCGAAGGCGGCAAGCGCCAGGAACACGAACCCGAGCACGGCGACCGCATTGAGCACCGGCCACCACAACATGGCGAACCCCACGAACAGCGTGACGGCCAGCGCCCCGGGCTTCATGAACCAGGAGAGCACACCGAACCCGCGAATGGCGTAGAGCGCACCGAAAAAGACGAGCAAGTTGCGACCCGTCCCACCCAGAAAGTCGAGTGCCGGCACAAACACAATCGCAAGGCCGGCGATCAACCCCCAGACAAGCTGGTCGTTGAAGCGAAAATCCTTCAGCGGCCCAAGCGGCACGCCAAGACGCGTCCGCGACAGCCGGTGAAACGTTGCCCACGCAAGCGCGAGGGCCACAAGCGACTCGAGAAGCAGCAGGGAGGGGAACAATCCAACTCCCGTCTGCGCCATGAGCTTCAACTGCTGATCGAACTCCTCCGGCAGCGAGCCCATCTGGGGCATCGCCTTGACGAAATCCGGATGCTGCGTGATGAACGCGCGCAGCATCGCCATCGACTCCGTGTTGCGCCGAGCAAACTCGACCTCCACGGCCTGCTGCGCCCGGGTGGGCGTGAGCGGCCCGCGTGCGCTCATCACGAGTACGAGCGCCAACGAGAGCGACAGCGTAGCCAGTGCGCGAGAGAAGAACGGACGCTGGGCTCCGAACAGCGAAACCAGGCCGAACGCTCCAGCAAGGAGCAAACTCCACCCGCGCACGAGATTGTAGAACGAACCCGGCACCGCAGGTTGGGCCAGCGCCCAACCTGCGAGTCCGACCCAAATGACCGCGAGGATAAATCTACCCCCCGCCCACCATCCGACGAGACAACACGCCGCCAGCGCAGGGAGGAGGAGCAACAACGTCTCCTCCACCGGCAACAACGCACGAAGCGGTGGCATCCATGGGATGAAGAGAAACGCCGCAAGAGCGAGGAGGAGCTTCCCCCACCCGCGCTCGGACGGCGCCGGGAGCGCGGCATCCTGCATCTTATCCCTGCAATCCTCGTGTATACGGCAAGAGTGCCAGATACCGAGCGCGCTTGATCGCGGTGCTCAGCTGACGCTGATGCCGCGCGCACACGCCGCTCAGGCGGCTGGGCAGGATCTTTCCGTGATCGGTGATGAAGCGGCCGAGCGTGCGCTCGTCCTTGTAATCGACGAAGCGGACGCGAGTCTCGCAGAATGGGCAAGCCTTCGATGGGCGTCGCATGGTCTACTCCTCGTCCTCGTCGTCGTCTTCGCCGCGCTTCTTGGCCAGGGCGAGCTCCTCTTCGGTCATCGGCGGGGCGCCGACTTCATGCTCGAAGATGGTGAGCAGGTAGCGGATGACACCGTCGTCGAGCTTGAGCGCACGCTCGTACTCGGGGATGCCGGCCGACTCGGCCTCGAATCGCGCAACGACGTAGTAGCCGTTCTCGCGAGGACCGATCGGGTACGCCAGCTGTCGGCGGCCCCAGTGATCGACCTTCATGTCCCCGGTCGTGCCGAGGAGTTGGTGGAAGCGGTCAAGCTTCTCGGTGACGGCGCTGTCTTCGAGCGTGGAGTCGAAAACATAGACCGCCTCGTATGGACGTGGCATGTCCTGGCAATCCTCCCTTTGGACGGAAATCCAGCCCCCCGCTGGTTTGCCGAAGCGAGAGGAGGGGAATGTTGTGGCGCCGCGCATTGCGGTGCCGCTGTGGTACGATAGCCGTTGAAGATAGATTAGCTGAGGCAGTTATGGTAGGCCCGACCCGATTCGAGCCGTCGCGCCGCACGCCAACTGGCCCGCTGTATCTCTCCTTCCTGTCGACTTCCGACCATGCGTCATTCTCTCCATCTGGCCACTGTCCTCGTCGCGCTCGTCAGCCTGGGGTGCGGCGGCGGTGAGTCACCAGTCGTTCCCGTGGTCACTCCGCCAGTGGTTACGCCGCCTGTACCTGTGGTGGCCTCGATCACCGTGAGCGGGCCGGCTCGTCTCGTCGTCACACGAACGGATACGGTCCGCGCCACGCCGCGCACCGCAGCCGGCGACGTGGTGCCCGGAAAGGTGGTGACATTTACCTCCAGCAACCCCACAGCCATTTCGGTCGCGGCGGACGGCGCCATCACAGGGCGCAATCCCGGTTCCGCCGTCATTTCAGCGACCGTCGATGGGATCACTGGCACGATGGCGATCGTTGCCTCCGACGCGTCACTCACGTCGCTCACAATCAACGCTCCCAGTACCGGGTTGCTCGTGGGCGCAGTGTCCCAGTTCACGCTGACCGGCAAGGACTCCGTGAACCTGCCGGTCACCGTCCGCACCGCAACGTGGACAAGTTCGAACCCATCCGTCGCAACGGTGTCCGCCGCAGGCGTCGTGACCGCCACTGGCGTTGGTACTGCGACCATCATGGTTGAAGGCATCACCGTCGCCGCCGTCATCGCTTCAGTGCCGATCACCGTCACGCCGGTGCCAGTCGCGCGGATAGTGTTTGCGCCGTATGACAACTTTGTGATACCGGGCGTTCCGCAAGCACTTCACGCGACCGCCGTGGACAGCGTTGGAAACGTCCTTGCGCGACCCATCACGTTTTCGACGTCCAACGTCGACGTCGCGACGGTCGACGTCTTCGGCCTTGTGACGCCGCAGGCGACGGGATTTACCACGATCACTGCCACGTCATCGGGCAAGAGCGCAACCGCGAACCTGTTTGTCACCCCGTCTGGCGTCTTCTTCATCGCCGTAAAGGGCAGCCTTCCTGCCCAGGCGATCAACGTCTGGCATGATTCGCCCTACACGCCGCTCACGCGCCTTAGTGCGACGACGGCAACAGACACCTTCGCACGAATCAGCGTCGTCCCATCATTCGTTGCGACCTTCCGCGTCCGCGCGGACGCGGAAACATTCTTCTGTGGATTCGGGCCGGTGTGTCAGGGCGTGGCATATCTGTTGGGTTCGACGCAGGTGCCAGTCGACATTCAAAAGGCGACGTCCCTCGCCGTTGTAAACCTGCATTCATATGCCGCTAATGTTGTTGCGCAGGCGAGCGTGGCACCGGGCGCTCCGGTGACCGTGACATGGACGTTCGACGAAACCACACAGCCGTTCGACTTCGGGAATGCAACGGTTCCGGCAGGGCGACTGTTCTACACACGGACTGTCGTTCAAGACGAGCACGGAACGCCCGTAAGCGCTTCGACAACTCGCCTGCCGAACGGGACTTTCCAGTTCACTGCGACGTTCCAGGCCCCATCCACCGCGGGCCCACTGTACATTCAAGTCGAGGCGGACGGTGCGCTCACGCGGTTGCTCTCGCCGCTCCAGTTCAGGGGCGAGGCCCTCAGGTTGATCACGGTCCAGTAGTCGCGTGTCACGCAGCGTAACGGCAGCCGAGCGACCATCAAGTTTTCGGTCCACGAGCCGATACTTGCTTCGATACCTTATGTCTAATCCAGATCTTGCCTCCGTGGCATCTGCCAGTCCACAGCTCACGGAAGCATCGTCCGCGGTATTTCTGATCGATCCCGCTGGCGTCATCACCGGCTGGAGTCCAGGGGCCGCCGGCGTTACTGGCTACACGGCGGCCGAGATCGTCGGCAGGGAAGTTTCCGTGTTGTACGCGCCGGAGGAGTTAGCCGAGGGGCATCCGTTCAGCGATTTGGCACGGGCCGCACGTGGTGGCCGCGCCGACGGCGAAGGATGGCTGCTTCGGAAGGACAGCCGCCGCGTCTGGATCGAGACGGTGTTGACGTCGCTCCGCGACGAGCGCGGGAAAGTCTCCGGATTCGCCGTGCATACGCGCGATCTCGCCGCACAACGGGCAGCAGAGGCAAGGCGGCGCTCACGAGCCGAGCATCTATCGGCGCTTGCCGTCACGCGTCAGGACGTCGCGGCGTTTGGTCTCGAGCTCGCCGAGTTGCTGCCGCGAATCGTACTCCGCGCTCGCGAGCTGACGTCCGCGGAGGCTGCCATCATCGAGCTGCGGGATGGCATCGGCGAACGTGGTCGCGCGTACGATGGAATTCCTGCCCTCGACATCGAACTCGGCGCAGTGCTTGTGCCGCATGGCATCACATTGGGCGCGCGCCTCCAATGCATTCGGTACGACGACCGCCACGAGTCGCCCGAGGTGCTCGGCGATGTATGCGACAGGCTTGGCATTGGCGCGATGCTCGCGATTCCCATCCTTCACGACCGTGCGACCATTGGATGGCTCGCCGTCGCGTCGCGTTCGTCGCGCGCATTCGATGAACAGCAGGCGTCCACATTGAGCCTCATGGCTACACTGCTCGGCGCGCCCGTCGCTCACGCACAGGCATCCGAGGCGCGACGCTCGCTGCTGACTGAGCGTGCGCGCGCGCAAATCGCGCAGCGTGAAAGCGAGGCGCGCTTCCGCGCCGCGATGGACGCGTCGCTCGACGCACTGTTCATCGTGGGTGCCGTTCGCGACGCGAGTGGTGCGATCATCGACTTTGCACTGCTCGACGCCAACCGTCGCGCAGAGGAATTGTGCGATCTTGATCATGGCGCGTATGCTGGCCTTTCCCTCGGAGAACTGCCCGCTGTGGCTCGGCAACTCGCCTCCGCAGAAGTCATGGCCGCCGTCGTCGCGTCAGGGGCGCCACTGGAGCAGGAGCGCGAGTCAATCGACAGCGCCGGGCGCGTGCGATGGATTCACGAACAGATTGTCCCGTTCGGTGAAGGCGTGACCATCACCGTGCGTGATGTTACAGCGCGCGTCGAGGCCGAGGCCGAGGTGCGACGCGCACGCGTCGCGGCCGAAACTGCCAACCTCGCGAAGTCCGAGTTCGTCGCCAAGATGAGCCACGAGCTGCGCACGCCGCTCAACTCGGTCATCGGCTTCTCGAATATCCTGATGCGCAACAAGCAGAACGCGCTGGACGGCACCGACATCGCCTATCTCGCGCGCGTCAACGCGGCCGGAACGCACCTGCTCGGCCTCATCAACGACGTGCTGGATATCGCGAAGATCGAAGCAGGGCGGATGGAACTCGAGATGGCTCCCGTCGACGTCGTCGCGGTTGCGAGACAGGTGTTGTCGCAACTCGAGGTGCAGGCGCAGGCGTCCGGTTTGGCGCTGACACTCGAGACATCTGATGCATTGGTGATGGTGCTGGCAGACGCAGGCAAGCTCCACCAGGTCTTGCTCAACGTGATCGGCAACGCAATCAAGTTCACGCCGTCCGGCGGTGTGACGGTGCGCATTCTCGTCCACGCATTGCGGAACGGCATGCGCCGTCGCTGCATCGAGGTTGCCGATACGGGAATCGGCATTCCGGCCGACCGTCTCGTTGCCGTGTTCACGGCGTTCGAGCAAGCCGAATCGTCGACGTCTCGACGCTATGGTGGAACTGGGCTCGGTCTCTCGATTTCGCGTGCGCTCTGTGAGGCGATGGACTTTCGCATCGACGCCGAGAGTGAGCTCGGTGTTGGGACGACGTTTCGCATCGAACTTTCGCCCTGACACACCACGTTGCGCGAAGCGCGCCCTGTTAGTCTTGGAGTCGTGATCACCTCGTACGCGTCGCAGTGGTAGCGGGACATATCAGCCTCGCCTACGCGGCGCGGGCGCGTTGGCCTCGGGCGGAACTCGTGGCCTTGATTGTGGCGACGTTGCTGCCGGACCTTGCGGATTTTGTGTTGCCGCAGGGAACGGAGTGTCGCACAACGTGCGGCATGTACACCCATGCATTCCCGGCAATTCTCGTCCTGGCCGCGGGAATGGCCGTGCTGGCGTGGGGCATCTGGCACCGTCGCAGCACCGCGTTGCTCGCGGGCGCCTTGGTGCTGTCGCACGTCGCCCTGGATCTTGTGACGGGCTATAAACGGTTCTGGCTTGGCGGGCCGATCACCGGGATCAACCTGTACCAGCATGCCGCCGCCGACTTCGTCGTCGAGTCGATGATGATGACGATCGCGTGGTGGGTCTTGCGTCGTTCGCGCAATCCTCCCCCCTGGGCCGTGCATCCTGTGACGCTGGTTCTGCTGCTCGTGCTACAAGGCTCGTTTGACGTACTGAATTCGGGAGGGTTCAGTCTCCGGAAGCCACACCTGGGCCTCCATCACGTGCAGACGAATTCTCCACTTCGCACTGGCGAGGGGAGATATCGGGCGATGCAATCATCGTAGCCCGTTCCCATCTGGCGCGGAGAAGGATGCGGTGATCGTTGTCGGCCGAGTCCAGCGCGACCTGAGCGCTGATTGGCGTTGCGTTCGCCCGCGCGCCCAGCGCCAGGAGCGTCGTAATGGTGCGTCGCATGGTGGCCGCCCCATTCGCAGGGATCGCGCCGCGATGCGCACATCACATCGTTAGACGTTAAAGCGGAATAACAGCACGTCGCCGTCCTTCACGATGTAGTCCTTGCCTTCCTGTCGCATCAATCCCTTGTCCTTCACGCCCTTCCATCCACTGTGACCGATGAAGTCATCGTAACCCGCGGTCTCCGCCTTGATGAACCCACGCTCGAAATCCGAGTGAATGACGCCGGCAGCCTGCGGCGCAGTGTCGCCTCGATGAATCGTCCACGCGCGCACTTCCTGTTCGCCCGCGGTGAAATACGTCTGAAGTCCGAGCAGGTGATACCCGCCCTTGATCAATCGATCGAGTCCCGCGCTTTCGAGTCCAAGCGTCGCGAGAAACTCCTGGCGGTCTTCCGGTGGCAACTCAGCAAGCTCGCTCTCGATCTTCGCCGAGAACGGAACGATCTCAGCCAGCTCGCCACTCGCCTCGATCGCCTTGCGCAGAGCGGTAAGGTGAGCGCCTTCCTGGCCGGAGAGTTCCGCGTCCGTGACGTTGGCCGCGTAAAGAATCGGCTTCGCCGTCATCAGTGAGAGCGGCTTGAGGAGCGCGAGCTGATCAGTCGAGAGCTTCGCTTCCCACAGGCCCTTGCCTTCCTTCAGGAACTCGTGCGCGCGCTCGAGGGTGGGCAATTCGGCAAGTGCCTCCTTGTCGCCCGTCTTCGCGGAGCGTTTTACGCGATCGAGACGCTTCTCGACGGTGGAGAGGTCGGCGAGCGCAAGCTCGAACTCGATGACCTCGCGATCACGCACTGGATCGACGGATCCCATGACATGCAGGATGTCGTCGTCGTCGAAGCACCGGACGACGTGAACGATGGCGTCCGTCTCGCGGATGTTGGCGAGGAACTGATTGCCGAGGCCTTCGCCCTTGCTCGCCCCTTCGACGAGGCCAGCGATGTCGACGAACTCCACGGCCGCAGGTACGGTGCGTTGCGGGAGGACGACCTTCGCGAGCTCGTCGAGCCGGTGATCGGGGACATTCACGCGGCCGATGTTCGGGTCCTTGGTGGCGAATGGGTAGTTCGCCGCCAGCACGCCAGCGCTGGTGAGGGCATTGAACAGCGTCGATTTACCGACGTTGGGAAGACCGACGATGCCAAGTCTGAGCATGGAAAGGACTAGTGATGCAAGAATGTGATGACGCTTTGTGCGGCGCCGATGCGAGACTCGGCAGATGCGAGACTTCAAGAAGATAATTGCCTGGCAGAAGGCGCATCGTCTCTCTGTCTCGATTCACCTGACGGCGAACGAGTCGCGTTGGCGCGTCTCCCCCGGGTGGAGATCGCAACTGCTCCGCTCTGTTGCCGCGGTTCCCGCGCACATCTCCGAAGGGTCAGGCGCGAGAACTGACGCGGAGTTCGCTCGCTATCTCGATGTGGCGCTCAAATCGGCGCGTGAGGTGGAGCATCTTCTGATCTTTGCGCGCGACTTGAACGCGATCGATCACGACTGGTGTGAGCGGAGGATTCAGGATGCCGACGAGGTGAGACGGATTGTATTTTCGCTTGCTCGAGCAGTTCGGAAGCGCGGAAACCTGAGCGATCGCGATCGTTGGTAGCTGGCCGGCAGCGCCTAGAGGCAAGGTGCTCAGATCACAGCCTGCAGCCGGCAGAATGTCAGGGGGTGTGGCATTTTCGGGCGCATCACGTACCACATACCGAAACCCCTGTTGGCTGCAGGCTGTGGGCTGCCATCTGAGCATCTGAACGCTGACCCTCCCGACTAGATCCCCTTTCCGGGGGGGGCCACTCGCGACTGCACGTCCAGCGCCCCCTTGATCCCAACGCGGACAAACTCCTCGATCGCCTCGGCCATCACCGGAAACAACGCGCGAATTGCCTCGCCGTCTCGCTTCCCCACGGACCCGAGCACGAAGTCCGTCAGTGGCCCCCCGAGTGCGCGCTCGGGATCGCCAACCCCGATTCGTAGACGTGGGTACTGCTGTGTCCCCAACGCCTGCTGAACGGACTTCAGCCCGTTGTGGCCACCCGCGCCACCTTCGGCGCGAATGCGCCACGTCCCCGCAGGAATCGCGACATCGTCGACGACGACCAGCAGGTCGTTTGCGGCAGCCCAGAACGGACGGCGCGCGTACTGCACCAGGACACCACCCGACAAGTTCATGAAGGTCTGCGGCTTTACGAGACGCACGACTTCCTTCACGCCGGTCACGTGTCCCTGCGAGACCTTCGCCTGGCCATCCTTTTTCCAGCCATCGAAGTGCCATCGGTCGGCCAGGTAGTCCACGAGCCACCACCCCGCGTTGTGGCGAGTGTGCTCGTACTCCTTCCCTGGATTGCCCAGGCCAAGAATCACCTTCATGCGTGTCGTCTCGTCGTCTGAACGCGACGACGGCTCCACCCCGGAAGGGCGGAGCCGTCGCGTGAGTGCTGCGAGGAATGAGCGAATGTTACTTCGCGTCCTCGTCTTCCTTCGTCTTGCGGATCAGCTCCGGCTCGGCAACGCCCGGCTCGGCTGCTGCGGCCTCGACCGCGGCGCGCGGCGCGATGACGGCGCAGATCGTCGCGTCCTCTTCCGAGAGCACTTCCACGCCATCCGGCAGGTTGAGGTCGCGGATGTGGAGCGAGTGGCCCATCGCGAGGTGCGAGACGTCGACGTCCACGTGGTTCGGGATGTTCGCCGGATCGACGCGCACCTCGATGCTGTGGAGGATCTGCTCGAGCAGCGCGCCGCTGAGGCGCACGCCCTCGGGAACGCCGACGAACACGAGCGGCAGGTCGACGATGACCTTCTCGCCGGCAACGAGCT